>JAXDCU010000535.1:0-3137 GCA_034677645.1 Verrucomicrobiia bacterium | reverse complement strand
GATTTTGGGCGCAGGCGAGGCGGGAGCGACGAGCATACCCGCCAGAGGTCTGTGAGGAGCGAGCAACGAAGCCTGCGCCCAAAAGGACTGCCGCCCTGCGGGTTGCGCTGAATTTTGCCCCTGGGTTTGTTGTTCCTCGGTCGCGTATCGCTGCGGATATGCTCCCTCGTCGCGCCTCGCCGCAGGCCAAATTGGGCGCAACGAACGTCACCGTATCTGCGTTCATGACCACTAAGGTTCGCGTGGAGACCGCCTCGCGCAGGAAACAGGAGCACGACGCTGGCATTGGCGGGCCGAACGATCCGGCCAATCACAGCCTCCCGCTCGGAGACGCCTAAATGAGCATGGACCGCCTTCAGGAGTTTCCACTCGCTTTTCTGACCGGGTCGTCGCCAGCCCTATTCTACCAACCTATGGAAACTCTCAATCGCGATTGGATCAACACGCACTTCCCAATTCGGCTCGTTCAGAACGGCGGGGCTGGGTTCATCATGCCAGTCGCCCGAGGCCGCGGGGATTGCCGTGCGCGAATGCAGCCTCTTTCTGTCGACTCACGCAACCTTTGAAGAAGTGCTTTTGGTCTGCTTCGGCGCCGCGTCCCTAGCGGCCTACAAGACCGCTTTGCTGCAGCCGCGGGCTCAGCGGGAGGCGTGAACTCGGGAAACCACCGCGGCTGGATCGCTCTCCCCATGAACCTTGCTTTACCGCGTAAACGCGGGACTCTGGCGGGCGGACGCTCTGCATGGTCCGCGGCGTTGTCCGGCTCGCGACCGGTCAGAGTTCCGCCTTCAGGCGGCTTCGTTGTGGACCGCGCCGCACGGTTGAAGGTCGCAAAACGTGTTAACATAAGAAAGACTCGCAGTGAAAACGATCAACTACCACATCCGTCTTGCCCTGGCTATCACTAGCGCTGCGGCGTGCGTTGCTTTGTTGCCCGCGGCGGAGATGCCTCCTCTCAAGGTCACCGAGAACAGGCACTTTATCGTTTGCGAGGATGGCCCGGCGAACGATTACTGGGATCACGTCGATTACATAATGCACAAGGCGAAACAGTTTCCCGCGCCAGGCACTCGGAGCGCAAAGTTCAATTGATTGGCCGCGCCGGTGGCCTCAGAATCGCATCCACGAACAATCAAAGACCCGAACCAGTCTCCAAACCGGAAAAAGAGATGCGCCGCACTATGTTCCCGCGACGTGAGTTCTTCGAAGCTGTCGGGCTCGCGTCTCTGGGAGCCGCTTTCACCGGCGCCACGCTGGCGGCCGACCTGCGCGAAAACCGGCGGGCGTGGCAACCGATTTCGGATCGAAAAGTGCGTGTTGGCATTGTTGGATACGGCGTTTGCAGGTTTGGGGCTGCGTTTGGATTCCAGGATCATCCGAACGTTGAGATTGTGGCGGTCAGCGACCTGTTTGCAGATCGGCGAGCCGGCTTGATGGAGGCGTGTCGGTGCGACAAGTCGTACGAGTCACTCGAGGAACTGGTGAAAGACCCAAAGATCGAGGCGGTGTTCGTGGCAACCGACGCGCGCAGCCACGCGCGACATTGCATTCGTGTGCTCGACCACGGCAAACATGTCATGTGCGCCGTGCCTGCCGTGTGGGGATCGGTTGAGGATGCGGCGCGGCTGGTCGATGCCGTAAGGCGAACGGGTTTGAAGTACATGATGGCGGAGACGAGTTGCTATCATGCTGCATGTCACGCCATGCGTACGATATATCGGGCTGGTGGATTTGGCCGTCTCGTATTCTCGGAGGGCGAGTATTACCATTACGTAACATCGCCAATTGTCGGGCATGCAATACTGGGGCGAAATCGAGGACCGTCTCCCGGACATCTCAAGGCCTCCGCTGCCGCCTGGCGTGCCCGAAGGCGGACACGGCGGGTCGCACGGCCCGCTAATGAACGAGTTTATCACGGCCATTATCGAGAATCGGGAGCCGCTCGTTAACGTGGACGAAGCCCTGACCATGACCGTGCCGGGGATCGTCGCGCACGAGTCGGCTCTGAAAGGCGGGGAACGACTCAGAATCCCCGCGTTCGAACGCGGATAAACCCCAACGGCGCCCAGTCGGCTCACTCGAGTGGCGCGACAGGACATTGACGTGATCTCGGTCCCGGAACGCTTGAGGCCTCAGACAGTCACTTAGACTACTGGCCCGAACACGTGACTAAAGAGACCATCGCCGAGCTTTGGTTCGAACCACGTGCTCTTCGGCGGCAGGAGACCACCGGCGTCCGCAATCTCCATCATGTCTTCGATGCTAGTTGGGTGTAGCGAGAAAGCGCAGGCGAATTCGCCTGCATTGACCAGGCGCTCAAGCTCGGCGGTCCCGCGTATGCCACCCACAAAGACGATCCGATCGCTCCGGCGCGGGTCCTGAATTCCAAAGACAGGTCCCAGGACATCCCGCTGCAGCAGAAAGACGTCGAGGCGTTCAAGTGGATCGGCCGATCCGGTTGCGACTCCGCGGAGCCGAAAACGGCGCCAGTGGCCTTCGATGCAGAAGTCGACCTCGCGGGGAGCAAGTGGCTCGACAGGGTTCTTACAGACGGTGTCCATCACGGCACTGAGCCGCTCAATAATCGATGCTGGCGTGTGTCCGCGCAGGTCTTTGAGCGCGCGGTTGTATGGCAGAATCCGCAACTGATCGTGGGGAAAAGAAACCGCAAGAAAATGGCTGCTTCCGCCACCGCCATTCAGCGACCTGCACACACGGGCCGCTGCCGCGGTTCGGTGGTGCCCGTCCGCGATGTAGAGCCGCGGTATTGTTCTCGCGGCTGCCCTGACCGACGCGATCTGCTTGTCCTTGTCGATTGCCCAGACTGCATGGCGAACGCCATTTTCCATGTCGATCTCGACCGCGGGCGGCGCGCTCGCGCAAGCTTGGATAAGCTGGTCAAGTTCGGGAATGGCCCTGTGAACAAGGAGGGCCGGGCCAGTCTGCGCCTTGACAGTCTCGATATGACGCGCGCGATCGTCCTCTTTTTCAGGTCGCGTAAGTTCGTGTCGCCGGATGTGACCTTCGATATACTCGCTGCAACTGGCGACCGCGACCAAGCCGGTCTGGGTGTGACCTCCCATCGACAGACTGTACACGTAGTAAGCAGGCTTCGAGTCGTGAATCAAACTCCCTTC
>JAXDCU010000534.1:0-10734 GCA_034677645.1 Verrucomicrobiia bacterium | reverse complement strand
TTTGCCGGTTGTCGGAGATGAGTTGTATGGACCCGCGAGACATGGCGAACGCGCCCCAGAGCAGACGCGCGCCCGGCACGGCTTCACTCTTGCCCTCCGAGCCGTGGAGCTAAGTTACACCGACCCTTTCGAGCGTCGGCCTGTTCGGATTCTGGCGCCGCGGGACGCGTTCCTGGATGTCTTCGGATTTGACGGAATGTCGGGTTGGCCCAGCGGTCTCAAACACGAGTGAAGTCGGCACTGATCACCGTCGAATGGAAATAGCCCTTATACTGGCTGTCGTCCTGGGTGCGCTGGTGTTGTTTATCACCGAGCGGTTCCGGGCCGACCTGGTCGCGTTGCTGGCCCTGGCGACATTACTGCTCATTGGACAGGCTGGCATGTGGGTTGGACTGGTGCGACCCGATCGCTGGGTTTCTATTCCAGAAACACTTTCCGGCCTGAACAATCCCGCGGTAATCACCGTGGCGGCGATGTTTGTCCTGAGCGCTGGTTTGGAGAAGACGGGCGCGCTGGCCGGACTGGGCCGAATCCTGACACGACTGGGGAGGAGCCAGGCTGTGTTGCTAATCGCAGTCATGCTGATTGCTGGAATTGCGTCGGCGTTCGTGAACAATACGGCGGCGGTGGCGGTGTTCCTTCCGGTTGTATTGACGGTGTGTACCCGCCGTCGGATTTCGCCGTCGCGGATTCTGATTCCGCTCTCTTTCGCGTCGCAATTTGGCGGTGTGTGCACGTTGATCGGGACTTCGACGAATCTTCTGGTGAGTTCAATCAGCCAGGAAGCGGGGCGCGGCGCCTTTGGAATGTTCGAGTTCACCGCATTGGGGAGTCTCATGATGGGCACGGGCATGCTTTACATGCTACTGATTGGGCGGTGGGCTCTGCCGGCGCGTCGCGGCGATGAGTTGACGGAAGCATACCGGTTGCGCGAATACGTCACTGAGGTCCGCGTCCTGACCGATTCCCCATTGGTAGGCAAGACCGTCGGCGAGAGTCGTCTGGGCGAAACCCACGATGTGACGGTTCTGGAAATCCTGCGCGACCAGAAGAGAATCTGGAGTCCGCACGCCCAGCCGTTGCAGGCCGGGGATATATTGGTGGTTCGGGGGAATGTAAAGAGCTTGATGGACGTACGCTCCAGAACCGGCCTTGAGATTGAGCCGGAATTTAAGCTCAAAGACGAAACGCTTGAGGGTCAGGAAATGACTTTGGTCGAAGCTCTGGTGGCGCCTCGCTCTCGCTTGGTCGGCAGGACACTGACTGAAGTCGATTTCCGCAACAACTACCACGCCATAGTGCTAGCCGTCCAGCGGGCTGGACACATAATACGGGACAAGATCGCCAGGCTGCCGCTACGCCTTGGCGACGCATTGCTCGTCCTGTTGCGCAAGTCCAATGTCAATCGGTTGCGCGCAAGTGAGAACCTGATCGTTCTTGCGGAAGTCGAAGCCCAGTTGCCGAGTAGTCGCCGCAATCTCGTCACTCTTGTGATAGTAGGATTGGTGGTCGCGTTGGCCGCATTGAATGTGCTTCCGATTGTGATCAGCGCGTTGCTTGGCAGTCTTGCGATGGTTTTCGCCCGCTGTCTGCGGCTTGAGCAGGCCTACGACGCAATTGACTGGCAAGTCATTTTCCTACTTGCCGGAGTCTTCCCCATAGGCATTGCCCTGCAAAGGTCAGGAGCCTCGCAAATCCTGTCTGACCAGCTCTTGCGAATCGTGGGCGGTCTTGGGCCGATAGCAGTGTTGGCTGCGTTTTATCTGCTAACGGCTGCTCTGACTGAGCTCATGAGCAACGCCGCGGCAGCCGTGCTGATCGCTCCTTTGGCGATTTCAGCGGCGGACGCGCTAGGTGTCTCTTCGAGACCTTTGCTGATGGCGGTGGCGTTCGCTGCGTCCACGAGCTTTGCGACACCGGTCGGTTACCAGACCAACACGATGGTCTATGGACCTGGAGGTTATCGTTTCACCGATTTTACCAAAGTCGGCGTGCCGTTGAACCTGTTGTTCTGGGGGTTGGGTGTCTGGCTGATCCCGAAGTTCTGGCCTTTTTGAGCCCCACACCGGTCCGGCCTGACGGACCATCACCTTCAGAATTCAGTTGAATGCCAACGGCCATTGGTACCGAATAGCGTCGTGCCAATCATGAACCTTGACGACGTACAGAAAACACAGGTCCGCGCCTGGCTCGAACAGGGCCTTCAACTCAGTGAAATCCAAAAGCGGCTCGAGACCGAATTTGGCGTCCGATCCACGTATCTCGATGTTAAGATGCTCGTAAGCGATCTGGCGATCCTCCCCAAAGACCCGGAACCGACAAACCGGGCTGAAACGCCAACTCTCACCCCGGGACAGGCTGGAAAGCCCGCGGGCAAGCCGGCCGCCTCAACGGACAGTGCCGCGCAGAAGCCATCGGGCGCGCGCCCAAAGGGGGTCTCGATATCCGTCGACCACTTGGCAAAGCCCGGCGCGATCGTCAGTGGCTCGGTCACTTTCACCGACGGCAAGACCGGCGAGTGGTATGTGGACGAGCTGGGGCGCCTCGGCCTTGGAGCGACCGAGAGCGGCTACCGACCATCACAGGCGGACATGAGGGATTTTCAGATCGCGCTCGAGCAGGAGTTGGCGCGCCAAGGGTTCTGAAAACATGGCAAGCGCGCATTCTTCAGTTCGTATAGTCCGTTCGGTCCTGCTGTGGGTAGCGATCTTGGTACAAGCACACGGACTGACCCAATCGGCAACAACCGCCGTGGCGATCCGCGCACGCGAGCGCGTTGGTCGCTCGGCGCCAAACCGGATTGTCACGCCAGTCAACCAAATCGTCACACCCATAGGTCGCCAGATCGAGCTCAGCGGACTGCGTCCACAGGCTATAGCACTCAGTCCTAACGGCAGACTGCTGGTCACGTCGGGCAAATCGCATGAGCTAGTTGTTGTAAACCCTGTGTCAGGTGACGTTCGACGGCGAGTGCCTTTGCCGTCAGAACAAGCCGACAAACCCCCTCCGGATGTGGTCTCAAGCCACATTTTCGCGCCCGACAGGGACGGCCAGCTCAGCTACACTGGTCTTGTCTTTTCGCCTGACGGACGGCGACTTTATCTCGCCAACGTGAACGGCAGCGTGAAGGTGTTCGCGGTTTCTGGCGACCACGATGTCATCGGCCTGTTTTCGATTCCTCTTCTCCCGGCCAACGCGCCTGGCCGCAAGGAAGAAATCCCGGCCGGCCTTGCGCTCTCACGCGACGGCAAACGGCTATACGTTGTCTGCAATCTGTCGAATCGCCTTGCCGAGTTGGACGCCGCCACCGGCACCGTCATTCGCGGTTGGGACGTGGGATTCGCTCCATACGATGTCGTGCTGGTCGGCGACAAGGCTTATGTCAGCAACTGGGGCGGACGCCGACCCGACGCCAACAGCGTGACCGGCCCAGGCGGACAAGGCACCCGCCTGCGGGTGGATTCGGTGCGGCACATAGCGAGCGAAGGCTCGGTCACGGTCATCGATCTGGCCGCCAATCGAGTGCGGACTGAAGTCCTTACCGGCCTTCACGCCTCCGCACTGGCAGTCGCGCCGGGCGGCAAGCACGTTGTGGTGGCGAATTCCGCCAGTGACACCCTGAGCGTGATCGACACAAAGACTGACGATGTGATCGAGACAATCTGGGCAAAGACAAACCCGGCTGATCTCTTCGGCGCTAGCCCAACCGCGCTTGCCTTCGACCGCCATGGCCGCAATCTGTTCGTCTGCAACGGCACGATGAACGCAGTGGCTGTGATCGAATTCAAGCCAGGCAAGTCGCGCCTGTCCGGCCTCATCCCAGTCGGTTGGTTTCCCGGGGCCGTCGTGCATGACAATCGAAGGGACGCTCTCTATGTCGCCAACATCAAAGGCATAGCCTCCGGTCGCCAGAACGCCAAGACTGGACGCATCGAGTACAATTCACATCAGTACCATGGATCGCTTTCCCTCTTTCAGGTCCCCAGCGGCCGCGCTCTGGCGCAGCACACGCGCGTCGTCATGGACAACTGCCGCGCCCCGATGATCGACGCGGCGCGGCTTCCTGCCCGGCCTGGCAGAGTGCCCCAGCCCGTGCCCGATCGCGTGGGTGAACCGAGCGTGTTCCGGCACGTCGTGTACATCATCAAAGAGAACCGCACCTATGACCAGGTCCTTGGCGATGTCGAAGATGGCAATGGCGATTCGTCCCTCTGCGTGTTTGGCGAACCAGTGACACCCAATCAACACAAAATGGCGCGCGAGTTCGTGCTCTTGGACAACACCTACTGCTCCGGCATTCTCAGCGCCGACGGCCATCAATGGAGCGACACCGCCTTTGCCACCGATTACATGGAACGCTCGTTCGCGGGTTTCCCGCGCAGTTACCCCGACGGGATGGAAGACGACGACACTGACGCGCTCGCATACTCGCCCGCAGGTTTCATATGGGACAACGCGATTGCCCACGGAAAGAGCCTGCGGGTGTATGGCGAATTCGCGATCACGGAAGCGGCGTGGAAAGACAAGACGCGCAAGAGCAATCCGCGGTTTCTCGATTACTACCATGATTTTGTGGACAAGACCGGTCTCATAGACATCAGCAGCAGGCCGGCCATCGAATCGCTCCGGTCTTATCTCTGCGCGAACACCGTGGGATGGGACATGGCGATTCCGGACGTGTTCCGCGCGGCCAGGTTCATTGAAGAGCTGCGACAGTTTGAACAAAAGGGCGAGTTCCCGAATCTGGCGATCATCTGTCTGCCAAACGACCACACTTCAGGAACGGCGGCCGGCAGGCCGACACCAGCGGCGCAGGTGGCGGACAACGACATCGCCTTTGGCCAGATCGTTGAAGCGATCAGTCACAGCCGGTTTTGGAAGGAGACTTGTATTCTGGCAATCGAGGACGATCCGCAGGCAGGCTGGGACCACGTCAGCGGCTACCGCACAACGGCATACGTCATCAGTCCATACACACGCCGGCACGTCACGGTGAGCACCCAGTATAACCAGACCAGCCTCCTCCGCACTATCGAGCTCATCCTCGGCCTCCCGCCCATGAACATCATGGACGCCAGCGCCACGCCAATGACCGACTGCTTCACCGAACAGCCCGACTTCGCACCGTTCGTAGCCGTCCCTAACCGCGTGCCTCTCGACCAAATGAACCCTGACCCTGAACAGGTCTCCAATCCCATCATGCGCCGGTTCGCACGCACTTCGGCCCGGCTTCCACTCGACCGCGTCGACCAGTGTCCCGAAGACTTGCTCAACCGCATCATCTGGCACTCGATGAAAGGACCGACCGCGCCTTATCCGGTCTGGGCCATTCACACAGGGCTCGAAGACGAAAACTAATCGCCGTCGCGAACAACTGGCCATGAGCTTCGGCCCAAGTTTAAGATTCATCGGCACGGTCACGGCTTTGGTTCTGTTCGCCACAACAGGACAACCCGTCTGGCTCGCCTCCCACGCCGGCCAGCCGCCACCACCCGCGACGACTGCAAACCCAGTCCCCCTCGAACGAGCCCATGCGCACAATGACTATGCGCATGCACGCCCACTACTCGACGCGCTGGAGTGCGGCTTCTGCAGCATCGAAGCCGACGTACATTTGATCGATGGTGATCTGCTCGTCGCCCACAATCGGAGCGCCACGCGCCCGGACCGCACCCTGAGTTCCCTGTACCTGGAGCCGCTGCGCCGGCGCGCCGCCCAGAACGGCGGTCGAGTCTACCCTGATGGCCCAGTTTGTCTGTTATTCGTGGACATCAAAACTGAAGCTGAAAGCACTTACACCGCGCTCCATGAGTTGCTGGCCCGCTATCAAGATATTGTCACGCGCTACGAGGGCGGACGCGTGACAACAAACGCGCTCTCAGTCATCGTGTCCGGCAGCCGCCCGCGCTCCACGATGACTGCACAATCGCTTCGTTATGCGGCTCTGGATGGTCTGGCCAACGATCTTGACTCCGAAGTCCCGACAACGCTTGTGCCCGTCGTAAGCGAGCGATGGGGCAAACTCTTCGATTGGCGCGGCCTGGGGCCTGTGCCGGACGCGGACCTCACTCTTCTGCGCGAGATGGTCGGCAAGGCCCACGCGCGAGGACGTCGCATTAGGTTTTGGGGCGCTCCGGACCGACCGGAGGCATGGCGTGTGCTCTGCGAAACAGGAGCCGATCTGATCAATACCGACAAGTTAGTCGCTTTGCGCGATTTCCTGCTCGGTCTTCCTGAGCCACTCGCCGGCGCCATCCGCACAACCCCTGGATTCAGAGAGTAGATTCATCCCAGGCGTCCTCGTGCGACCACACCGGGCGTTCGCAAGTTGCCGCTCCGAACCGTGAACCTCGTCGCATCCAAGTAATCGAGCAGCGGCACCGCGTGCTTGCGACTCACACCGAGAGCGTCCCTGAATTCCATCGTCGAAAACGAACCGGCGCGCTCGAACAACCGGACCGCGACGTCCTGGGCAGTCGCCACCGCATCTCGATGAAACAACATTCCGGGCCCGACTCGGACGAGCACCTCGCGCTCCGTCAGCAGCTTTGCCGCCGATGCCACACGCTTGTCGGCGAGCCCCAAAGTGCGCGCTAATTCTTCGGGACGTGGAGGCGTCAATGCCGAGCGCTTGAAAGCCGATGCAACACGCTCGGCTATCGCTTCCTCCTCGGGTGAGAGCTGAACTTGCCAGCCCGTCTTGGCCAGCAACGCGCCGCGTCTTTCGAGTTGTTCAGTCTTTACCAGGTTCTCCAATACTAATTCGATCACGGAGTCTTCAGACAGCGAGCAGTTCCCTGCTACAGCTCTCCGCTGTCCGCGAATTGTCTGAACCTCACCTGGTCTGGGCGGAACAAGCTGCTGGCCTGGCTCGCCCCCCAAAGTTCTTGCCATTTCAACAAGCTCAGCTGCCTCAAACCCAACACGCCGCGGTTGGGCCGCATGCATCGCTTCCACGGCCGCCAGCAATTGCACTCTTGCCTGCCGGACGCATTCGGCGTGCACAAACGCACCGCCGGCTGTCTGGAGCACGATATTATCCTGACCAAGCGCGTCGATATCCGCGCGTAATTCAGCTTCCTTGCGAAAACTCAGACCCGCCCAGTCAGCCACGCTGAGCGGGCGCGCGTTTTCACGCAGGACTTGTTCGCTCCACCGCCGCGAGTCGTCGATCGCGTCGCGCCGCGCCCTGAGTGTCTCGATCGTCCAAGGCCGGCGGCGGCGGAGTCTAAGATTGCTGACACCGAGGATGCGCCCGCCGCCGATTGTCGCGAGCCCGCACCCGCCAGCGCCAGGAAGACTGCAGCGTATGACAAATCGCTCACCCGGCACAATCGCGAGCGGCTCGCACAGGCGCAACTGGACCATCCGCGACTGCCCCGCGCGCAGTTCGTCCGATTCGAGCAGGGCCACGTGTGCCAGCACGGACGCCGTGCCCACGTGCAGATGCACAGGGGTGTAGTCCTTAAGCTGACCGGTCACGGTCGCAAGCAGGCGCAGTTCGCCCTCGACCATGTTCACGGGCGCGACCGCATCCGACTCAGTCACAACCATGCCCCTCTTGACGGCGCCGTGTTCGAGCTCCGGCAGATTGACCGCAACGCATTCGCCTGCCCGACCCTCTAACGCGTCTTCGCCATAGACTTCGAGGCGACGAACGTGCCCACCACCGCTCCCCGGCGCCACGCGCAATCGATCACCCACTCGCACGCGCCCGCTCGACGGAATCGCGGTCACGACCGTTCCGAATCCGCGGATGGTGAAAGCGTCCGCCACCCACGCGCGAAACAGGCCGGAGCATCGCCTCTCCTCACACAAATCAACGGCGCCATCGAGGGCATCGAAGAATTGATCGAAGCCTTCGCCCGTCATGTTCGACATCGGACAAATCAGGGCGGATTCGAGAAAGGTCCCGGCCAGCAGACGCCGCACGTCCGCGACGACTTCCTCGCGCCTGCCGGAGTCGACGAGATCGATCTTCGTAAGCGCCACCAGTCCGTGTCGAAGCCCCATCAACGTAAGGATATCGAGGTGTTCGCGACTCTGGGGCATAACCCCGTCATCGGCGGCCACGACGAACATGACAACATCGATCCCGTGCGCCCCCGCGACCATGTGCCGGATGAAATCGACGTGGCCTGGCACATCAACGATCCCAACCACGCGGTCACCCGGCAGCCTGCACGGCGCGAAACCCAGGTCTATGGTGAGGCCGCGCGCCCGTTCTTCCGCCAGAGTATCGGTGTCGCAACCCGTGAGCAGCTTCACCAGGGCGGTCTTGCCGTGGTCAACGTGCCCGGCGGTGCCGAGCATGATGTTCTTTCGTATCGTGCCCATCCTGTCATCAAACCAGACGCGACCACCGGAGAGGACACACCGAACTCACCGGGTTCTCGATGGCAAACTATACGTCTCGGTGTGGCGAGCCTCCTGCCGAGCCACATCGCACGTCTCGGTAGGGCAAGGCTCCTGTCGAGCCGCCTACGACTCTACCATCCACTACGATGTGCAGCCTCCACCGAAACTTGGCAGCCCCACGCTCGACTGACGTGTCTTCCTCGCAGCTACGCATTGCCTTGGCAATGAATCCGTCCGAACGCCGCCGCAATCGAGTCCAACTGAGCGTCGGTGACGGTTCGCATGTCCAGTCGGACGCAGTCGTTCTCAATCCGCCCTACCACGCATGCATCGTCCAAGCGCAGACGGCGAGCCAGTTCACTCGCGCTCATCCGGGGCACCTCAACCGTCACAACAACGCTTGGGATCGCTTCCGTCGGAAGCGAACCGCTGCCCAGGTAAGATGTGCCAGGGACGGTCTTGACCGAGGCGGAAGGTGCGGCTTTTGCCAGAAGACCAATCAGTTTGGCCGCCCTCGACTCGAGAGTCTCGCGCGGTGTGCACAACATGCGATAGGTCGGATGAACGCGCGGCAGCCCTTCAGGCTTCCTGAACAACCACAGCACTCGCTCGAGCACCAGCAAGCATGTCTTGTCCACGCGCACCGCCCGCATCAATGGATGCGCCCGTATCCGATCGATCAGGTCCTTGCGCCCAACAAGCACACCCGACTGCGCGGCGCCGATCAGTTTGTCGCCGCTGGACAACACAAGGTCCGCGCCAGCTTGAATCGATTCGCGAACAGTGGGTTCATGAGGCATTCCAAATTGACCCAGATCGACCAGCGCGCCGGCGCCCAAATCGTCAATCAAGAGAAGGTTCTGCTCGCGCGCAACTCGCGCCAGGTCCGGCAGCCCCGGCTCGCTTGTGAAACCTACAATGCGGTAGTTGCTCGGATGCACTCGCATGATCGCGGCGGTGTTTGCCGTGATCGCGCGGCGATAGTCTCTCAAGTGCGTGCGGTTGGTCGATCCCACCTCGACAAGCCGCGCTCCGCTCTGCGCCATTACTTCCGGCAGCCGAAACGACCCGCCAATCTCGATAAGCTGTCCTCGTGAGACCAGCACCTCTCGCCCAGAAGCAATCGCCGCCAGCGCCAACAGAGTCGCAGCCGCATTGTTGTTGACCACGGTCGCCGCCTCGGCGCCCGTCAATTCGACAAGCAAGTGTTCCACGAGCACGTCTCGCTCGATCCGCTCACCGGTTTCACGGTCAATTGCCAGCGTGCAATAGCCCTTCAACTCCGGCGCGATGGCGTCGACCACTCGATCGGGGAATACCGCGCGGCCAAGGCCAGTGTGCAGAATGATGCCGGTAGCGTTGATTGCCTCGCGCAACCGAGGCTCCGTGGTCTGCTTCAACAAGCTAGCCGCTCGAGCCAATACAGCGCCCGCGTCGACGTGCCTCGCACCACATCGGCCAGCGGTGTCGGAAAGAACTGCTGACCGGATGTCCGCGGTCGCTCTGCGCAGACAGTCACCGACAAGCGCCCGCGGCTGGTCACGCAGCCAGCCGACCGCGGTCTCCGTTTTGAGCAGTTCGGTTATCGACGGAATGCGAGCGAGCAGGTCTTTTTTTAAATCCGCCGGCATAAAGCCGCAGGTTAGGACGTTAATGTCAGGATGTCACTCTGTTTGCAGCCATCGATACGCGCGCAAATGCAGTAGAGTGAGATGCGCGGCACCCTCTGGCATGCCTGCTCAACAGCGCCGATAGAACAGCGCCCGCCATCTCGCCGCTATCACCCCGCGTTTCGATTCCACTGAAAACGTCGAACACCAACAAAAAAGGCAGGCCCTCAAGCCTGCCTCTTGTCAATCATCCGCGATGATCCATCAATCACTTGCGCGCGCGCCGCCAAATCAGCAATGCCAGCCCGCCAAGACCCGCCAGCGCCAGAACACTCGGTTCGGGGATCGGCGCGAAGAGAAACTCGCTTGGCGCCAGAGCCGAATCCGAGATGCGCACTTCATCAATGAAGCCATACGCCCGGTCGACATGGCCACCATTCCAAAGACCGCGGCCCACGGACCATGTGCCCGCCACCCAGTCGCCACCCGATCCCAGCCCGGCTGTCAACGCGGTATTTGGGCTGCCACTCAGGGACATGTCGGTCTGAGCCACCGGTTGATAACCGCTCCCGGAGTCGAGGTAGAGGCTCAGCAAGGTGCCGTCGCTCACGGCAGCCATGTGATACCAGAATCCAGCGGCGGTATCGGGATATGCAAATCCTGTGACCGCTCCAGCGGCAGATACCGCCTCGTGCCAATATCCGCTCACATCCGAGAACTTAATCGCCACTGCGTCGCCAGGCACAATCTGGAAATAGAGGGCGGC
>JAXDCU010000533.1:0-9728 GCA_034677645.1 Verrucomicrobiia bacterium | reverse complement strand
TTGTCTGCGCCAGGCAGAGTCCAGAGCAGAGGGCGAACGCGAGGACGCCGGGCCAGGCCGGCGCACGAATCGAATGGAACCTGGATTTTGTTTTCATGGTCAAGCTTTGGCGTGAGGCGGTTCATCTGCTGGTTCTCGCGGTTGGCTCGGGTCCAAGGATTCACGGCGTCCGCTCGACAAGGTGGTAGAAAGATTCCTCAAACGGCATCGTGGGACTGGTGTCTCTCCACTCGTTTTCGGGCGGGGTCGCGGGCAGCCCCGTGGCCACCCGCACCCAGGTCCCAGGCATCAAGCTGCTCGACTGATAGACGTCATACACGCAACCCGGCTTGCTCGGCCACAGTAATCGAAAGCCAGGTTTGCTCTGGAGCGGATCAATCCGAACACCGAAAACGCAATGCACAGTGGCGGTTCCGGTCACGACACTGCCCTCGACCGACGCGATCACCGTATAGTCGCCAGTCTCGGTCGCCGTGTAGAGGCCGCCCTGAGTGATCGTGCCGCCGGTCGTGGTCCACGTGGGCGTGATCGGCACCTGGTTGCCCTGAGCGTCATAGCCCGCGGCGGCGAATTGTTGCGTCCCTCCCACTTGGAGGCCGACCTCGCTTGGCACCACCTGCATCTGCGCCAACTGCCCCGGCGTCACATGTACCGTGGCCACGCCGGTGACGGGGCTGCCTGCGACCGAGGCGATGACGGTGAAGTCGCCGGTCGCCGTCGCCGTGTAGAGGCCGCCCTGAGTGATCGTGCCGCCGGTCGTGGTCCAGGTGGGCGTGATCGGCACCTGGTTACCCTGGGCGTCGTAGCCCGTGGCGGCGAATTGTTGCGTCCCTCCCACTTGGAGGCCGACCTCGCTTGGCACCACCTGCATCTGCGCCAATTGGTCCGGGGAATTGTTGACCTGGAATATCGATGCGCCGTAGTCCTCCTGGATGGCGAGGAGCATACGGGAATGCACGACCTGCAGAACAACCAGGCTGGCCATGTACCATTCCGGAACGCGAAGCGCGGCGGTCATGTTGTCGCGGTTCAACACGTGGAGACTGCCGGCGGCGTAGACATAGTCCTGCTGGACCGCCATATCCCAGATATGCTCGTTGGCGGCTTGGTATTCAGCCAGCAAAACGGGCGCAGCGGGGTCTGTGACGTTGTAGGAGCGGACGTGGGCAACCGTGGCGCTGTTGAAGACAACGAAGAGCTGCGGTTGACCGCTGGTCGGATGTCGGTCAGCAGCGACACTATCCGCCGCGCCGCCGGTGGGCGGGTCGATGTGGCCGACTTCGAATGGCGCGTTAGGGATGCCGATGTTGATGATGCGCACCCCGGCAGGGCCGTCAGCCATGCAGGCGATGTTGTCGAGCACGGCCACTCGGCGGGCGTCGCCGGGCGTGTCCAGGCCGCCCAGTTCGAGCGGAGCAGCCGGGTCGGTGATGCTGACGATGCGCAGCCGGCCCTGGCCACCGGCGACGGTGAGCAGGCAGGCTGTAGTGCCGCTAAGCGCCACGTCGCTGGCGAAAGCGCCGGCGGGAATGGCGAACCGTCCGACGAGGGTTGGGTTCGTCGGGTCGCTGATGTCGACGATGGGCATGCCGGAGCGGCCCTGGGCAACAACGGCAAAAGAGCCGGCAACGCTGATGCGGCTGGCGGTGCTGGCGCTGTCCAGGTCGCACTTGCCTTGCAGGGCAGGCGCAGCCGGAGTGGTCGTGCGATAGACCCAGAGTTGCGACATGTCGATCAGGTATGTGTAGTCCCCAGCCGATGCCCCGCCCAGAACGAGTGACGGTTGCTCGAAGCGGCTCGCGGGCGTGGGATTGGACGGGTCGCTCACGTTGACGATCAACAGGCCCTCGTTGCAGGCCAGATACACATGATTGTCGCCGACAGCCAGGCGCGACGGACCCCAGCCGGGGCTGAGCGTGCAGATCCGCACCGGGGCGGTGGGTGTAGCGACGTCGAGGACCCACAACTCGTCCGCGGTGGTGTCCAAGGCGTAGGCGATGGTTCCAGCGAGCTGAACCTGCTCAAGCCGGCCGCCGGTTTCAGCCTTGGCCAGCGGGGCGATGTTGGCGGGGTCGGAAACGTCGAGCACCTGCAGGCCGCCGGCTCCGTCGGTCACGTAAGCGACCGTGCCGCTTACCTGGACCTGGCTGGCGTACCCAGGTGTGTCATAGGCGCCGAGGTTCTGCAGCGCGCCGGTCGCGTCGATGTCAAAGACCAATAGGCCCGCCGCGGCGGCGGCAACATAGACGCGGTTGCCAACCACGCAAATGCCCTTGGGATAGCCGGCAACGCTCGCGCCGCCCGCCTCGATCGGGCTGGCGGGGTCGGCAAGGTTGATGACGCGAATCCGGCGGTAGGCCTGGCTCCCACTGGTGCCGAGCAAGGCATAGACAGTGCCGGCGACTGGCTCGACCATAGCAACGCAATCCGCAGTTCCGGTCGTCAGCAGACTGCCGAGCAACCGGGGATGGGTTGGATCGACGAGGCTCATCACCTGGAGGCCGACGGCGTTGGCGACGCAGGCCATTGTTCCACTGAACGCGATGTCAGTGGCATGGGTATACTGGAACGACACGCCCCCGACCTGGACCGGGTTGGCCTTGTCTGACACGTCCCACGCGGCCAGCCGGTCGCCTTCGCCGGCGTAAATGTACGGTCCGCCATCCTGCGGCACGGCTACCGCGGTCATCACGCCGCCGAGGTGGCCGACCACCGTGGCGGTAACCTGGGCGCGCGCGAGTGTGAAGCCACCAGCCAACGCCAGCAGGAGGGCGAGGAACAGGTGCAGCCTCGAAGGACGAGTGAAGAACGAACAACGACGAATCCATGATGAATGGCGAACAGCCCCCGGCGCGCCAGTGCGGGAGGAGAAAGCCGCAACAACAGGAGCGCGGACTTCAGGACACTTGAGCCCGCCAGGGTCCAGAGCGTATGGGTTTGGCTGGAGCCGTTTGGGCGGGCGCAAGTTGAAGCGGGATGAATCTCGCGCTGCGGCGGCGGTTTGCGGATGTGTCTTCATCATTTGCAGTGTGTAAGGGCTGTTGCAGCCCCGGAGGACACGTTCAGCGAGCCTGTGGCGCCTGAACGAGCCGCAAGTCCAGTGGTTCGAGCGTCCAGAGCTGCAGTTGGTTGTACCAGTCGTGCCTGCTGTCGGCATAGGTGGCTTTTGGCTGGCACGGATAGCACTCGCCGGTCGGCGGCGTCTCCTCGGCCCGGCAGCAGCGGCTGCAATCGCTCTCGTTGGTGATGTTGGAGATCGGAATGATGTGGCCTTTACACAGGCAGATTTCGCTGAAGAATTCGTTCGCGCGATGCTTGAGAAACAGCGTACACATGCCATGCAGCAGTTCCGCCGCGTTGATCGGCACCAGAACCGACGACGATGTTGACTGGTCGCGGAACAGCACTTCCACGACATATGGAATTTCGTTCGTGTTCAGCGATTGGATCACCTTCGCCAGGTTCGTAACGAGCACCGGCCAATAGCTGCGGCACTCGTCCATGCTCGGCAATTCTCCCTGGTCGCCCAGCGGCGGCGGAATGAACTCCGGCACAGTCACGCTTTCGGGCCACGCTTGCTGCGGCTGCGCGTAGTACTGGCTGAGGACGGTTTGGAGCGCGCGGAACAGGGCGGTCAGCGGGAGGTATCGGCGCTCGGTGACAATGAACCCGGGCGGGCGGCCGTGCCAGTTACGCAGCAGATACAGCGCGCCTTCCTCCAGGTCGATCATCGAGTAGGTGCGGTCGTTTCGGCTGGCATCCACCAGGGCCGGCAGTTCGGACGCCGAGATGAACCTGCTGCCAGAATTGTTGGTGACGAAGCGCTGCACCAAATCGAGGTCGGCGCTCATGGCACGGTTATAGCCGTGCACCATGACGATGTGCGGCCGGTCGCGCGGCAGGAGCGCCAGCATCTGCTCGATTGCGGACAGCGGCAGTGAAGGCTCGATCCACGCCAGCGACGTGGCGCGCAAGTAGTAGAGGCCCATCATCTTGTACACGTAACGGTAGGGGTCGGGTGAGAGACGCCAGTTGGACCGCCACGAGTGGGGCAGCAACGGGCTGCAAAGCAGCGTATGCACAGCGGCGCCGCCCGCCTCGGTGACGAGATGCGGATAATTCGCCTTGAGCGCCAGTGTCTCCGGCGCGCCGCAGCCGCTGTCCACCACGCACGGTTTGCCAAAGGCCGCCTGCATCACGGAAATGCCGCCGCCGGTCGGGTTATTGGGGTCCAGGCGGCCGCAGAATATGCAGTTCGTGGAGGGCGGCACGCAGGGACGCCAGTCATAATAGGCCCCTTCCCAAGTCGGATAGGTCTCCACAGCCTCCCAAAACTCCGGGTCTCGAATCTGGTCGGTCCGAATCGTCACATCGCCGCTGGCGGGGTGGAAGTGGTAGCCCAGCCGTGCCATGGGACTGTTGGAGAAGATGGCAAAAAGCGGGTCCGGCATCATGGGGCTGTGATAGCGGATGACATCCACCATGTAGTCGCTCAGGTACTGGTCGGAGATAATGCCGCGCTGGTCCAAGTCAGCCAACTCACTCAGGAAACTGCTTCGCCACTCGTGGAAGTTGGGGAACGGCGGATTGGTGCAGAGCGTGCCGACACCTTCCTGATGGTAGAAGAGGTTGAAGTAGATCGGGGCGTGGAGTTGATTGGTGGGCGGTTCGCCTTGGCCCACCGCCTTCGCCAGGTAATAGCGCTCAGCCACATCCGTCGCGGTCGTGTCCACGTAGGGCATGGGATGGTTGGTGACGATGACCTCAGTCAGCAATTGCCACATGTTCGTCGAATGCAGACCAGCCGCGTGTCTGATCTGGCATGTGGACCCATGTTGTGCGTCCACCCATAACACCGGCGCGTGGCTGCTCCCTTGGTTTGTGAGGCTGATGCCCAGCGACACGGCCCAAAGAGCGCCGCACGCCAAGCCGAGAAACAGGGTGATTCGAACTAGTGGCGGAAGTCTCATGATGTTCATGCTCCAGCACAGCGCCTGGTCCCGTCCGACCAAGCGAACGCTCGCCAGCGGGCACGAACGACTCCCGCCAGCGCGACTGGCGAGGAACCTTTGGTTACCTTGGGCTAGCATGCGCCGCAAACCGTGGAAGTCAATGCCGTATTGCTTTTGGCAAGTTCTTGAACGCGAACCAAAAGGTGTTGCCCCGTCTGTACAGTCCGCGTATTCTGTTCTTCATGACAGTGCGCGAGCCCAAAGAGCGCGGGGTGCGGTGTCATGTGGAGCTGATCGAGACGCGGCTGACTGTCGCGTTTTGACGATTGATGACGGTTTAGGGTTTCAACGGGCCTGCACTTTGCATGATGCGCGGTTAGCTCAGAGGTAGAGCACTTCCTTGACACGGAAGGGGTCAGAGGTTCAAGTCCTCTATCGCGCACCAATTTTACAGGCAATGCGTCACCCGCGATTCCAGCCATGGACAAGCCATTGATGGGGAAATGGGTTGTGATCACCGGCGCGTCCAGCGGCTTCGGTGCCGCGGCCACTCTCGCATTCGCACGCGCAGGCGCGCGGTTGTTGCTTGGAGCGCGACGGATGGATCGCCTCGGAACCGTGGCGGAGGAGGCCAACAAGCACGGTTCTTCCCAGGCGCTGTATCACTTTCTCGATGTCACTTCCGCGTCGAGCGTCGACGAGTTCATCAGCTGGGTCAAAGCCATCACGCCCCGGTTGGACGTGCTGGTCAACAACGCGGGAGGCGCGCTGGGACTTGACACCATCGCCGCAGGGCGCGACTCGGACTGGGAAACGATGCTTGCGGCAAACGTCCTAGGCGTTCTGCGAATGATCCGCGGCGCATTGCCAATGATGCTGCCTTATCCCGGGGGCATCATCGTCAACATCGGCTCGGTGGCCGGCCGCACTGCCTACGAGGGCGGCGCCGCTTATTGCGCAGCCAAGGCTGGCGAACTCCAGATAACGCGCGCGCTCAGACTCGAGCTATGCGGCACGGGCTTGCGCGTCGCGACAATTGACCCCGGGATGGCGGAGACGGAGTTCTCGTTGGTGAGGTTCCACGGCGACACGGAGCGGGCCGCAAAGGTTTACGAGGGCGTGCGGCCGCTGACCGCGGATGATGTTGCTGAAGCGATCCTCTGGGTGGCTGGGCGGCCGGCGCACGTGTGCGTGGATGAGATGGTAATCAAGTGCACGGATCAGGCGGCGGTTTACAAAGTTCACCGCCGACCTCACTGACGCGAAAGGGATTAGCCGAGCTTCCCCCTCCTCGGCTTTCTGGAGAGCATCCTTGTTTACGCGGTAAAGCAAGGTTCATGGGGAGCGCCGACGTCCAGCGAACTACTGCGCTATTGCTGTTCTTCCTTCGCCTTCTTGCTATCGGCGATCACCCGCTGCTCGATCTCCTTGGGCATTTCCTCGTAATGGTCGAAGTCCTCGGTGTGAGCGGCGCGTCCTCCGCTGAGCGAGCGCAGCACAGTCGAGTACTGGTAGAGCTCCATTGCGGGCACTTGAGCTTTGATGATTTGGAAACCGCCTGACGAGTCCATTCCCAGAATCTTCCCGCGCCGGCTCGACAGGTCGCCTATGATGTTGCCCATGGCGTCGTCAGGGACCCTGATTTCGACGACGTGAATCGGTTCGAGCAGGCATGGGCGAGCCTTGGCAAATGCCTCCTTGAATGCCTCCTTGCCCGCAATCTGAAACGCAATGTCTTTGGAATCCACGGGGTGCTGTTTTCCGTCGTAGAAATCTATCTTCACGTCCGTGACGCGGCACCCGGCCAGCACACCCTCGGCGCACGCCGCGTTGACGCCTTTCTCGACCGACGGCACAAACACGCGGTCCACGTTCTGCCCAGTCAGGCTCTGAGTGAACTCGACTCCAGTGCCACGCGGTTTTGGTTCGATGCGCATCCAGACTTCGGCGAACTGGCCCGCACCGCCAGTTTGCTTCTTGTGTCTGTATTTCGAATCGCCTCGTGCCCGGATCGTCTCGCGGAACCGGATGCGGGGAGCCACCAGATCGAACTCGACCTTGTACCGTGTCTTGAGCTGGTCCGACACGACTTGGAGGTGCAACTCGCCTTGGCCAGACAAAACGGTCTGGTGCAGTTCAGCATCCACCTGGTACGTGAACGTCGGGTCCTCTGAACTGATCGCGGCCAAACCCTGAGCGACTTTGTCCTCCTCGCCTTTCGCTTTGAGCTTAAGAGCGGCGTGGATGCTTGGCTTGGGGAAGTGGATTTGGGGAAGGCGGAGATTGAGTCCCGGGCTGCATAAGGTATCACCCGTGTGCGTGTTCTTGAGTTTGACCACGCTGCCGATGTCGCCAGCCACCAAGCTGTTCACGTTTTGCCGATTCTTGCCGTTCAGGACAAAGATTTGTCCAATTCGCTCAGTAATGTTCCGGTTGGAATTGAACAGATCGCCGCCGAACTTCGCGCTTCCCGAATAGACGCGGAAGAATGACATTTCGCCGATGTGAGCCTCGTTGAGCGTCTTGAACACGTACAACACAGGCTGAGGATCGGCCAGTTTGACCTCGATCGGATTGTCACTTGCATCCACGGCGCTTGCTGCCGGCCTGTCTTCCGGCGACGAGGCGTACTTGGCTATGAAATCCATCAAACGTGCCACGCCGACATTCTTCTCCCCGGAAGCGCAAAACACCGGGATGAGATTGCCCTGCTGAAATGCCGCATGGACGCCTCCACGCATCTCGTCTTCGCTCAGGCTCCCGCTCTCGAGGAACTTCTCGAGCAACGAATCGTCAGACTCGGCGACGAGTTCGGCCAGCTCGCCGTGCATACTCCGGCCGCGCTCAGCCAGCTCACCTGAGGGGGCTGTTTCGGTGTATTTGCCGCTGGCGTCGTTCGCGTATGTCATGACCACCTGGCGCATCACATCGAACACGCCGCTGAAACCAGGACCGGGATTCACGGGCAATGCCATGGGCAACACTTTGCGTCCGTATTGCTCCTTGAGTCTCGCCAACAGACTGGCGAAATCGGTGTGTTCCTTGTCGAGCATGTTGACCAGGAGCATCTTGGGAATTCCCAACTCAGTCGCGTATTTCCAAACACGCTCCGTGGCGAGCCCGATTCCATCGACCGCATGCACCACCACGAGCGCGAAATCGCAAACTCTGAGCGCTCCTTGCGCCTCACTGATGAAGTCGAGGTAACCCGGAGTGTCGATGATATTGAATTTCTTCCCCAGCCATTCGGTGTGCAGCAGCGTGGCGTTAATCGAAATCTTTCGTTTCTGCTCGGTCTCGTGGTAATCGGACACGGTGGTGCCGTTGGCGATGTTGCCCATCCTGCCGATCAGGCCGCTGCACGCCAGCATTGCCTCGCTCAAGATGGTCTTGCCGCACGTGGCGTGGCCCACTAGCGCGAAGTTTCGAAGGTCACCAGTGTTGTATTCTTTCATATCGAGTCAGATGTCAGATCGTCATTTCGAATCCCGATGTTCTGCCAAAGACCCGGCAAGATGAAAAGCCCTTTTCGCCGCGGCGCGTCGCGGCCGAGACCGAACGGCGTTGCCGAAGGGAAAGCCGGTGTTGCATGGGAACACCTCTTCCGTGCCGCGCTGCATGGCGCGACTTCGCCGCCTGAGAGGGATGAGCATTCGAAAAGGCGGCAACAGTTGTCGGAACGGAGAGCTTTTGAATGCCGAAGAGTCCGCGCAATCCGCCGAGATTCTCAGGGGTCGCGGTGCGGATTGCGTTTCCCTTGTGTTTGGTGTATCCCCTGTCCGCGATGCACATGCCGGCCAGCTCAAGACGACGACACGTTTGTCGCGGAGCGCATCGATAAATGGCTTAAACTCGAGGTCCACGATGAAACGCCGCGGTTTTCTGAAACTCACCGGTCTGACTCCCCTGCTGAGTGTTGTTCCGTATCATGCCGCCGCCGCCGAGCCAAGGCAGGGGCGGCTCTCCACCAGCAGGTCTTCGGCTTCAAGCAATATCCGGGATTACCTGTCGCGCGAGGCGGAGAAGATCACCCGCGGCGCGCTGGCTGGCTACACAAGCGCCGGAGCGCGGCGACGCTCCGCGCCGGCCCGGCGAAAGCAGTTTCTCGAGATGATGGGCCTATCAAATGTGGCCGAGCTTAAGCAACGTCCGCCTTTGAACGTCACGGTTACAGGGCAAGTGGAACGACCGGGCTACCGGATAGAGAAACTCTACTTCGAGAGCCTGCCGCGCTTGTACGTGACGGGGAATTTGTACGTTCCGGCGGGTCTATCGGGTCGCGCGCCTGGCGTATTGTACGTGTGCGGTCACGCACAGAACCAGAAGGCGCACTACCAGGCGCACCCGCGTCGTTTCGCGGAGCTGGGATTTGTCTGTCTGATCGTCGAGACCATCCAGCTTGGAGAAGTGGTTGGTCACCATCACGGCTGCTATCGGGAGGGATGGTTTCACTGGTACAGCCGCGGTTACACGCCAGCGGGCGTTGAGCTTCTGAACGGCATGCGCGCGCTCGATTTACTCGGGCAAAGACATGAAGTGGACCCGGCGCGCCTAGGCGTCACTGGAATCTCGGGCGGAGGCGCATCGACCTGGTGGATCGCCGCGGCGGATGAACGCGTGCGAGCCGCCGCTCCCGTGTGCGGGACAGCCACACTCTTCTCCCACATCCACGATCGGACGATAGACGGCCACTGTGATTGCATGTGGTGGATCAACACCCGCCGATGGGACCTTGCCGATGTCGGGGGACTGATTGCTCCCCGACCGTTGCTTATC
>JAXDCU010000532.1:0-3272 GCA_034677645.1 Verrucomicrobiia bacterium | reverse complement strand
GATTGACGGAGGCGAGAGTTGGAGCGCTCGGAACAACGCACTGGGCAGCACCGCGATCGCTTGCCTAGACGCGTTTCGCTCTGATGGAAAGCGCGTCCTGGCCGGCGGCCCATTTGGCATTTACCGGAGCGATGACGGCGGCGATTCATGGCAGCAGACGCTCAGTCAGGTCTATTGCGGCTCGCTCCGGTTTCATCCGTGGAATCCGGACATAGCATACGCCGGCCGCGCCGGCTACATGGGGGGTGGAGTGTTGCGGACGCGCGACGGCGGGGTGACATGGCAGCCAACTGGACCGGGGCTGCCGGCAAGGGACGTTGATGACTTGTTGGTCCACCCGGCATTTCCGAACATCGTTTTCGTCGCCACCGACTACGGTGTGTACCGCACACTCAACGAAGGCGTCACTTGGCAGGAGTACAACACCGCCCTCCCAGCAGGACGAAGCCGCTGGATTCGTGCGCTGGCAATCACTCGCCGCCCGCCATTCACGCTTTACGCCGGCGCCGGTGGCTACCCGGGAATGGGCGTCTACGTCTACCGCGAGTCGGAAGGCGAAGGACAGGACTGCACGGGCACCGTGACGCCCGACCTGCAGACGCTTTCTCACCCGGGCGGCCCCGGGTCCGCAACCCTGTCCATTGGGCAAGACTGTTGTTGGACGGCTGAGGTTGGCGATGCGTCGTGGATCACACTGAACTCCCCCACCACAGGCCAGGGCACGACTACCCTGGAGTTCACTGTTGCGCCAAACCTGGGCCTGGCTCGCGCCGGGACGATTACGATCGGCGGCGCGGTCGCCACCGTAATCCAGAGTGCCAATCCCGGTTTGCCACCTGAGCCAGTCGTGTTGGCCCAGGCGGACGCAGTGGGTTTGACGTTGGCGTGGGACGTGGTTTCGGGACGGACGTACCGCGTAGAGTATTCCAATAGTCTGGGTAGCGATTCCTGGGTGCCTCTGCCGGGTGACATGCCTGCACGCGGCGCGATAGCGGTGAAGATCGATCCTACGGTTGTGGGTGTAGGAACGCGCTACTATCGCGTCCGGGTGGTGCCATGAGGGCGAGGTGATTTAGCATAATACTGATCCGTCGGATCGGTCGGATCGGTCGGATCGGTCGGATTATTCAAAAGGCCGCGTGCCTCTGCAGGCCGGGTATCCCGAGCAGCCCCAAAACTGCGAGCCGGCGCGCGCACCTTTGCGGGCAGTGCGCACGACCAACGGTTTCCCGCAGAGCGGACACGCTGGCACCGAAGACGCCGACGAACCACTGGCCTGCTGCCGCTGACGCTCCGCGATTCTCGCTGCAGCAAGACGTTCGCTATAGCCGCCTTCCCGGACAAAACCCCGCTCGAGCGCGGCGATCTGCTGATCTAGGAGATAGTTCGCTTGATGGATCAGGCAGATCAGCGTGTTGGCTACCACTACAGGGTCTCCGTGCTCGAGCCACCGAGCGTAGGCTTTCCAGTGGGCTGTGGGATCCGACCGATCGGACCGATCCGACCGATCGGACCGATCCGACCGATCCTTCTGCCAACCCACCGCGCGCACCTCGCGCGCCTCCGGGTCGTCTTTGTCCCATTGCCGATGGTTGTGCTGGCGCAGGTAGTCCTCATAGTCCAGCAGCAGTTCCTCGAGGCTGGCGCGTGCAACGTTCACAAGCCGCAGTTCGGTTTGGCTTGAGGCAGCTGAGGCGCGGCTGCCCTCGGCGATGTTCTTTCCGCCACTACGCGCTGCCTGCACCATCTGGTCGTGCGTGCGCGAACGCTTGTCCACATAACGTTCGCAGAAGTCCACCGTGCCGTCGTAGACAAGAGTGGCAACCTGGTAGCTCCTCAGTTTTCGGTAGCCGCCGCTTGGTCGGAGCCGACGCGGGCCAGCGGCATGGCTGGCTCGGCTTGGTTGGTCACTCTCATCAAGCGGAGACTGGTTGGGACTCGCTTCAGGCATAAACCTCCTTTGGACAACGTATCTCACCGCGCAATGTGCTGCAACCGCACCATGGTTTCGCCTTGAACCGACCCTTCATTTCAGGCATGGTCCCACTAACCGAAGAAGATGCCCCCAATGAGTTGAGCAGGTGAGTTATCGTGTTGCTCGACTGGTGCGTCACCTTCAACTCGGCTGGTGCGCGGTGATCTGATGGGGTGAACCAGGAAGAAAGGTCCGGTATGATCAAACAACATCGGTCGACTTCAGCAACCCAAGACCCGCCTTCGTTGGTCCACTCCGTGCGCGCACTCGCAGCCGGATTGGCTGTTCTCCATTTCGCGTGGGGGGCTAGTTCGGCCACTGTTCTCTGGACCGGCGGCGGCGACGGCGTCTCCTGGCACCAGGCTGGGAACTGGCTGAACAATGTCCTGCCCACAGCGGCTGACGATGTGGTTATCAGCGATGTGGACTCTGGGGTCACCATTACGATCGTCAGCAACGTTGTAGTACAAAGCGTCCAATGCAGCGCCTCGCTCAGCATTGCAGGCGGCAGCATGAGCTTGACCAAAGGCCATTCCCATGTCGAAGGCGACTTCACGGTCGCGGCTAGCCGATCTCTCACCGTCAGCGGGTCGGGCACGACCTTCACCGGGCGCAGCCCGACGTCAGTGAGCGGCGGAAACCTCTACGCGAAAAGCGGGGCGGTGCTGGAACTGTCGGGGATGGCGGAGGCGATGCGGACCGGCGGCTATGATGTGGTCTGGCAAGCTGAAGGGGCGGGGAGCCGACTAGTGTTGCCAGAACTGACGATCATGGTGGCCTTTCCAGGCGGGGCCTGGTGGCGATTGAATGCCTCCAGCGGCGGGCGAATTGAGCTGCCAGCGTTGGCGACACTGACAAACGGATGGTTTAGCGCCTACGCGGATGGAACAGGGTCAGTGATGGATTTGTCGGCGCTGACGGCTTACCAGCCGAGCCGATCTGACCACTACTTCACGCTGGAAGCGCGGAACAACGGCAGCGTGCTGGTGCCGTTGTTGACCGATGGGCGCGACACTGTACTGGCACTGCGGTCGGGTGGGACAATGCCGGTGGGACAATTCACGCGACTGCAGCGGGTGACGTTGGACGCTGTGTCTGTGGCATTTAGCGGTCTGGCGACGGTGGATGACACGTCGCTCTACTTGGAGAACGGGGCGGTGCTGGAGTTACCTGGGATTGTTGAGGTGACGCACACAGGCAGTTTCGACGTGGCGTGGCAGGCGAAAGGAGCGGGAAGCCGACTCGTGCTGGGGGCTGTGACGAACCTTGTGGGCTTTGCCAACGGGAGCTGGTGGCG
>JAXDCU010000531.1:0-31182 GCA_034677645.1 Verrucomicrobiia bacterium | reverse complement strand
GAACACGACCTGTTCCTGTTCGTAACGGGGGTCACGAAAAAGCTGTGTCATTTGGTTGCTATCGACCACTTGCAGACCTATGGCACGAAGCCTTGCGGCGAGAACCTCCGTGGGAGCGGGCGGGATGACCTGGGAAAGACCAGCCCCCGGTGGAGGCTGGGTGCTGACCAGCGTCGCCCCGAGCCTTTTCTGGCTGGAGCCAGGAAAGTAGTTTCGCGCGAGTACGAGTCCGCGCGGGGAAACTTCATTCGCTGCAAAGGCGAGAATCGCGCCGCCTAGGGCCACGATCACGCTTTCTGCCAGAACACTTTTGGCCACAGATTTCCGCATAGACGCCGGGTTAGCTTTTCATGCAAACATCTCGCCCAGGTTCACACCCGCCGGCACCTGTTTGCCCCCTTCATAAAAGCTTACCACCTGCCCCCGTCGCCACTGCCGCAGACGATACAAGGTCGCAAAGGCAAAATCTGGCGCCGCTCCGCCTTGCCCGCCCACCAACTCGGCCCCGCGTCGCACGTTGTCCATCATCCACGCCGGCAGCGAGAGGTGATAGGGATTCCGCTGCAACTCGCCGACGTGAAAGGTAAGCGCCGCAATCAGGTCTGCCAGATCCTCACTTCCGACCTCCACCATGAGGTTCGGAGTGGTCATTGCTCCCCAGTATTCCGTTTCGAGCAAGTAACATTCAAAATCTGGCGGCATGCGCTTAAGGCCATCCATCACCAGAAAGTGCGTGCCGATGTGCGTGCTATTGCCGTCCTCCGCGTGTGGAAGAAGAATCACCTGCGGCTGTGCGCGGAGAATTATGTTGGTAATGACCGCGACGCATCGCTCCCAATGGGTCTGATCCTGGTGGCGGGTCTTGGCACTGATACGTTCCAGTCCGCGAGGGGCTGCTTGCAGTATGCTCCAGCGCAGGTAACCGCACGCGCCCTGTAGCTCACGGAAGCGTTCCTCTTGGCGGTCCTTATTGCTGCCCTGAGTCACGGCGACATTGACGACTGGCATGCCTGCCTGGCGCATCAACCGCAAGGCGGCCCCCCCGATAATGCACTCGTCATCGGGATGCGGTGAAAATATCAACACCTTCGCTGCGTCGGCGTTGAGGCGGTGTTGAGCCTTGGGCGACATGTCACCCAAGGGCAGTTTGCGGCCGGCTTCGAGCAGGCGGCCAAACTCTTTAACCCACGCGGTGTAGGCATTCATAGATTTGGAGATGGTTCGGCTCACTGTGGAGTTGCCTGGCTGGAGGGCGAGGTATGGGAGGGCGATTCTAACGCGCGCCCGGCGCAGGCGGCGTCGCAGGTTGGGCGGCCGGACTGGGCACGGTCACCGCGGCTGGAACAGGGCGCACCGGCTGAATCACCGGGACTTTGATCATGGGGAACTGGGGGTGATTCGAGTTCACGCTCAGCTCGATCCGTTTTCCCGGAGGCACCGCAAAGCCTGCTGGGAATTGCAGCGAAAGCGTGAAGAGACGCCCCGGCTGGAGTTCCTTCAGTTGGACCGTCGCGTCGGGAGCATTCACGGTCGGCTCGGTCAGGGCCAGGACGTTGGTGCCGTTGTTGCGAATCGAAATGCTGGTGGCGAGCGCGTTCGCCAACGGGGAGCCTGGCAGGGTGATCTGGGCTGGCATCACCATGACCGTCTGTTGCACGTTGGCTAAAGCGGTGATGGTCAGGACCGGCATGTTCGTGGAAGAACTGTGCAGCGTGATTAGTCCCTGCACGCTGCCGGCCGGCAGCGGAGCCGCTGTTCTGACGAGCAACTGAAAGTCTTTACCCGGCTGGTTGGTCGTCAGTTCGGCGGCGAATGCCGGATTGCTGCTTTGTGGCGCGGACAACGTGAGCGGGAATTCCTCGTTGTTCACGATGCGCACCGACGTGGCGTTTGAGGGCATTTCCGTGGTGACGTTGAGGACTGCGAACTGCGGCGTCACGTCAATCGGTTTCCAGATGTTGCCCTTGATTTGGAGCACCACGGTCGGTTGCGTGGCGTCATTGCAGGTTACGGTGATGGCTTTTGTGACGTCGCCGCGGAAGTTCCCGCTGTTGAACTGGATGGGGATGCTGCCGGTTTGACCCGGCTCAACCTGTCGCGACCAATCGCCGGCTGTCGTGCAACCGCAGGAAGCCTGAACGGCCGTCACTTCCAACAATTGCTGGCCTGCGTTCGTAAAGACATACGTGTATTTGACCACTTCGCCGCCTTTGATCTGGCCAAAATCATGCACCGGCGTCGCGAACTGAATCCTGGGTCCGGAGCCACTGGCAATAAGGCCACCGCTCAGCGACGTGGAAAGTAACGGCTGTTGTGGCACGACCGGCGTCGGGAGCGGTGGGTTGGCAGCGGCCACCGGGGCAACCGGGCCAGGAACTTCTCGGGGACTCTTCGCCGCATTCAGAGCAAAGGCGACGACCGCGGCAATCACCACCAGCGCGGCCACCAGAATCAATCCTGTCTTTCGGCCCTGCTTACCGCCTTTGAGGCCGTTCCTCCCCGGCGCGGCTGGATTCATCACGGACTTCGTGCGCCCCTGGTTTTGGTGACGGTGCTTCTTGTGCTTCCTACTCATATTTCCACCTTTCCCTAATTCAATGGGCTATTCATCACTCGCCTCCCGACCGCCGCTACCGCAGCGTCGGCACGAACAGCACCGGCAATGGCGACTGTCGCGCCACGTTGTGCGAGACGCTGCCGAGAAAGAGCTCCTTGAGGAAACCTCGCCCCTGCGTGCTCATCAGGATTGATGAGCAGCCGCCTTTGCGCGTGCGTTCTAAAATCAGTCCGGTGGGCGAGCCGTAAGGGATTTCGATGTTCACCCTGGCCGCGCCGCGCTTGAGCAGCGCCGCGCGGCGGCATTCGAGGCGCTCGTGATCATTGCGATTGAAGTCCGCCAGCTTGTGTTGCAGGTGCGGATGAATCTTCCCTTTGTCCTGGACGTGCAACAAGGTGACCACGCATTTGGTTTTGCGCACGAGGTTTCCCAGATACCGGAAGGCGCGTTCGGCCACGTCCGAGAAATCGGTGGGGTGCAGAATATGACCGAACAGATCGTCGCAGGGGACGCGGCAACGCCGTCCGCCCGCTTCCTCGTCCATTTCCAGGTGGAGCAACAGGATGGGCAACTTCACGTTCTGGAGGATGGCATGGGCGGTCGAGCCGAGTTTCACCTCGGGGGCCAGAGTTTCGCCGTGCGATCCCGCCACCACCAGCGCGCAGCGGTGTTCCCGGGCCAGGCGGTTGATTTCACGCACAGGGGAACCGCGGCAGATCTCGATGCGGACCTCGAAGCCAGCCGCTTCCAGTCGCTGCTTCTGTTGTTCGAGTGTGGGCGTGGCCGATTGCTTGAGGGTCGCATACACCCCACCTACGCGCCGCACGTTAATCGCATGCACCAGCACCGCTTTGCGACTGCCGAGGCGCCGCAAGCCTTTGACACAGTCAACGACCTCGTCGGAGGCGTCGGAGGCATCCGTAGCGATGAGGATGCTGGATAACATGGTGGTTCACTTTTCTTTTAAGTTCGGGAGGGCGTGGCGGCGGGCAGGGCGTTGTCATACCACGTCCGCGAGTTGTTGCACACCTTGCACACCGACAGCATCACCGGCACTTCCACCAGTACACCGACCACGCACGCCAGCGCCGCACCGGAACTCGGACCGAACAGCGTGATGGCAACGGCGACGGCCAGCTCAAAGAAGTTGCTCGCGCCGATAAGCGCGCCAGGCGAGGCGACGTTGTGTGGCACTTTGAATTTGCGCATCAGCAGGTAGGTGAGACTGGAGTTGAAATAGACCTGGATGAGAATCGGAATCGCAATCAGCACCACCGCAAACCAGCGCGTGGTCAGATTCTCCGCCTGGAAGGCGAAGATCAGGACCAGCGTCGCCAGCAAAGCGACCACGGTGACCGGATGGAATTTCGGCAGGAAGGTCTTCTCGAACCACTCCGTGCCCCGCGCTTTCAGGAGGCTGGTGCGCGTCAGATAACCCGCCGCCAACGGAATCACGATGAACACCACCACCGACGTGATGAGGACTTTCGAGGGCACGACCACGTTGGCCACCCCGCACAGAAACATCACAACGGGCGCAAACGCCACCAGCATGATCAGATCGTTCACCGCCACCTGGACGAGCGTGTAGGCGGGGTCGCCATCCGTGAGATAGGACCAGACGAACACCATCGCCGTGCAGGGTGCGGCAGCGAGGATGATGAGACCGGCGGTGTAGTTGCGCGCCATCTCCGGTTCGATCCAGGCCGCGAACACGTTCTGGAGAAAAACCCACGCGAGGAACGCCATGCTGAAGGGCTTCACCAACCAGTTCACGAACAGGGTGATGAGCAAGCCCTTGGGTTTCTTCGCGATGCCGCCCAGCGAGCCGAAGTCAATCTTGAGCATCATCGGGAAAATCATCAGCCAGATGAGCACGGCAATGGGCACGTTGACCTGCGAGCCTTCGCCAAACTCCAGTTTGCTTAGGGCGGAGATGAAGTCCGGCAGCAGTTTGCCCAGCGCCACGCCGACAATCATGCACACGAGAACCCACAGAGAGAGGTAACGCTCGAAGAAGTTCAGCCGCTTGGCTTGAGCAGCGGCCGGCTCGATGGCGGCTGAGTTGTTTGCTGTCTTATCCATGGTTTTCTTGGTGTGGTTCATTGGTAAAGTAAGGGCAGTGTAGCGAACCGGGCCGGTGGTTCCAATGGCGCAATCGACGCCAATGCCCATCCTGACGGGTTCAGCGTCAATGCGCGTGGCCGCCCGATTGGAACCAGCCGATGATCAGCATGCCCGCCACGATCAAGGCTAGTTGAAGTGCGTGTTGTTTCAGGCCGGCGCAACGATGCAAACTGGGCACGAGGTCGGCCATCGCCACATAAACGAAGCCCGCGGCGGCCAGCGCCATTACATACGGCACCGCAGCGTGAAGATACGGCAGACAAACCCACGCCAGCAAGGCTCCCACGGGTGTGGTGGCGCTCGCGAGGCTGTTCAAAATCAGCGCGCGCCGCGGCGAGTAGCCGTTGTGCAGGAGGATGGCGAAGTCTCCGACTTCCTGCGGCACTTCGTGCGAAAGGATGGCCAGCGAAGTGGCAATCCCCAGTGGAATGGACATGAGAAAAGTAGCCGCGATCAGGATGCCATCCACGAAATTGTGCATGGTGTCGCCAACGAGGATAAGCACCCCGGAACTCGAATGGACTTCGCAGTCCCCTTCGTGGCAATGTCGCCAGAGCATGAGTCTTTCGAGAACCATGAACCCGACAATTCCGGCCAGAAACACCGGAAACAGATGCGCCGCCGGAACGCGGTCGAGGGCATGGGGTATCAACCCTTGAAACGCCGCTCCCAGCAACGTTCCGACGGAAAAGCTCAAGAGATGCGGCAGAAGCCGTCGCCGCCATTCCACCGAAAGCGCGAGGATAAACGAGGAGAAACCGATGGCTGCCACGCCGGTGAGCAAGCTGAAGCCGGCCATCCACAAAAACGGACCAGTTGTTTCCCCGGAGTTCACAGGTTGAATCGCTCATTCCGATCATGAAAGTAGGGTTACAGACTCCGGTTGCAGTGTCGCAAACCGGAGCGCTTCCTGCAACACGGTCAGGTGCGCACGCACTCGCAGTTCAAGGGGCAGATGAGTCGGCGTTTCGCTGCAAAGGAAATGCTCCGTGCAACAGGCGGTCAGGTGGAATGCCAGCGGCCATTGCCGACGGCGCTCAAAGGCGCTCCGCCGGGCCAGACGCAAGACCCAGCCAGGACCTCGGGCGCGACGCCCGTCCAATCGCGCGTTGTCGGCTACGGGCATAATCCCGCTCAAGGCTTGGGGGATTCGTTCGCCGAGAAAGGGAGGCTGCGTCTTGGTTTCGCAGAGGTAGTAGCCGGCGGCATCGCAATCTTCGTGGAGATCCATCGCCAGCACAAAACGCTGGTGACCCAGCACCCGCCTGACCATCGCGGCTTCCGGGCACTCGTCAGGATCGAGGAAATGCCGGTTGATGTCCTGCCCCTCCGCGTTCGTGCGGCGGCCCTGCGCCCAACCGGACGGATTGATGCACGGCAACACGAGCCAGTTCGCGGGCCACGATCGCCAGACGTCGCCTTCCATCCAGTGCAACGCGGCTTCCACACCCGCCGGTTCGTCCCCGTGCATTCCGGCGGTGAGCAGAATCGTCGGAGCGTCAGGACTGGTTTCGCGGCGCAACACGAAGAAGGGATAGCCGGACACGAGTCCGCCCAGCTCGCCACGCCATTCGCCGGAAGCAATCCGCTCAATGCGGTTTGCCAATTGATGATGATCGCGCGTGGTATTCATCATCGCATTCCTCGGGGTGACGTTATCCGCTGGCGCGCTCTGAGCCACGCACTCCTCCTCCGTGACCGGCCCACGCAGCCACAGGCGTTTTGCACAGCCTCAGCCATCTCCGCAGCGGCCAACGGTTTGTCCAGCAGCGTTGAGCCTCCGCGCAGAAAGGCCTCTTCTTTCACGAACCACTCGTCCGGCGGCGTCAGTGCGATCACCGGCAATTGCGAACAGCAGGATCGCACGGCATCAAAAAGCGCGAAGCCACTCAACCCGCCGGCCAGGTCCACCAGCAACACATCAAAGGAACAGTGCTCCTCGCTCAACGCGGACAGCGCCGCTTTCGTGGTCGGCCCGACGATCAAGCGATGACGCACCGCCGCCAGCGCCTCGTGAATCGAGGCGATGACTTGCGGGTCATCGTTCACCAACAGGATCGAGCAGGTTTTCATGTTCATCATTCACTTCGGCTGGGGGCTTGAGGCTTCCGATCCGGCCTTCTCCCGCAGTTCCTGGAGCAGCCGCTGGAGCACCTTCTTGAATTCGTCCTTGTTCGGGAACTCGATTGCTTCTTCCGGACAGAATCCGGCGCACTTGTCGCACAGCACGACGCAGTTGGTCGGGTTGGCAACCGTCATCTTGTTCTCAGCTTCGTTCAGGACGAAAACGTTGTTCGGACAAGTGTTCAGGCATTCGCCGCACCCAATACAACGGTCGGAGTCAATCCGGGGCGACCAGGGGATCAGGTCGCGCGGGATGCCAAGATAAGCGCGGGCTTTCATGATTGTCCCTCCGGTTTGGGTGGTGGCGGCGCGGGCGGACTTGCCGGTTGCGGCTGTCCCGCCAGCGCCAGTTTGATGCGGTTGAAAACCGTATCGGTGGTTTCTTTCGCCATGCCGACCGGTATCCAGTGCTCTTTGTCCATCGGCACGCCGGCCTTGGCAAAACCGTCGCGCAGGAGCTTCTCCTGCTTCTTCTCGGCGCAGGCGGGCGTGATGAACTGAATCTTGTCAGAAAGGATCTGCCGCATCATCCGCTCACCGTCCTCTTCACACAGCCGCGGATGCAGGGCCATGAACTCAATCTGATCTCCCAGTTCCAGCCGCACCCGCTCGGCCAGCGCCCAGAAATCAATCTGGGTCATGCTGGGGCAGATGCCGCTGCACGTGCAGAACAGCACCGCTTTCCTTTTCGAATTGGCTGATTCATTCATAGGTTTGCTCCTTTCGGGTTACCGCACCGCCGGCACAAAGAGCACCGGCAGACGTGCGTGCCGGGCAATATTGTGCGACACGCTGCCGAGGAAAATCTCTTGGATAAGGCCGCGGCCCTGTGTGCCCATGAGAATAAGCGAATGATGCTCGCACCGCGCCTGTTCCAGAATCGCCGCTGTGGGCGAACCATAGGGAACCCGGATGTCCACGGACGCCGCGCCTGCTTTGAGCAGGTGCTCCTTGCGCCGCTCCAGGCGCTCGGAGTCAATGCGGTTAAATTCCTCCAGGTGGCTTTTCAGATGGTTTTCAATCTTCGCCTTGTCCTGCACGTGCAGCAGCGTCACCGCGCACTTGGTCTGCCTGACGATGTGTTCCAGGTATTGGAAGGCCCGTTCGGCGGTGTCCGAAAAATCGGTCGGATGCAGGATGTGCTTGAAAAAGTCCGCGCACACGGCCCGGCAGCACTTCCCACCGTCGGCTTCGACAATCTCCAGGCGGATCAATAGCACGACCACACGCGCGCTTTGCAGCACGGCGGCGGCGGTTGAGCCAAGCAGCATTTCCTGGGTGAGCGACTCGCCATGCGAGCCGATCACAATCATATTGCGCGATCGTTCCTGCGCCAGCCGATTGATTTCGGTGGCCGGATAGCCCAGCGGGATTTCGATGCTGGTCTTAAATCCCGCCTCGGTAAGGAGCTTTTGCTGCGCCTCCAACCGCGGCAGCGCGAGGCGCTTGAGTTGTAGATAAAGGCCGCCCACATCGCGGATGTTGAGCACATGCGTCAGCAGAGCCTGGCGGCTGCCCACGCGCCGAAGGTCCTTCACACACTCCACCATGCGGTCGGAGGCTTCCGAGGCATCGGTGCAGATCAACAGATTTTTCAGCATACTGGTTTCCTTTCTCGCATCACGTTCTAGGCGGGCAGTTCGGCGCAGTGTGGGATTGGAGGTGCTAACCGCAGCAGCCCGAGCCGCCGCAACAGCCGCCTCCGCCGGAAAAATCAACCGGCACACGCGAACTGAGCAGGCCAAATCCCCCCAGCACCACGCGGCGAATCGGCTCGCCGGTTTCGGGATGCTTCGTCAGCGGTTTCGCGTTCATGTTCTGTTTGATCTCGAAGTAGCGCGATTTCTCGCCAGCCTTCGACGGGATGGTTTCGTAAACGTAAGTTGTCATATTCAGTTTGTTGTCAGTTCACGTTTGGGGTCTGAAAAAGTTGGCGCAGTTTCTCCGGCCCGACCGGTTCTTCGGCGACCCAGGGCACGATGGCGGCGCGTTTCGAGAACGTTTCCGCAACTTCGCGGATGTAGGGCAACTCGTCCGCGCCGCGGGCTACGAGCAACGGATCATGCGAGCCGCTTTCGACAAAACTCTGATTGATGACCCAGGCAAATGGCTCAATCTGGGCGCGGCGCAAGTCATCTTGCAGCGCGGCGGCTTCGTGGACGGGCGTGGCCTCGGGCAGGGTGGTGATCAGCACACGGGTGAAGTGTGCATCACGCAACCGGGGCAGCAACTTCAGCACTTCCTCGGGCATGTCGCTGGCGCGTTTGGCGACTTCGCGATGAGACGCCTCGGTCGCGTCCAGCAGCAGCAGCGTGTGCCCGGTGGGCGCGGTGTCCAGGACGACGAAGGCATCTTCGCCTTGCGCCACCGTGCGGGCGAACGCGCGGAACACCGCGATTTCTTCGGTGCAGGGCGAGCGCAGGTCTTCTTCGAGTAGGGCGCGTCCATTGGCATCGAGGCCCTTGCCGGTGGTGCTCATCACCTGCTCGACGTAGGCACGCGTCTCGGCCTGCGGATCAATCCGGCTGACGTGCAAGCCTTCAATGTTTCCCGCCGCTGCGGCAACGTGCGCCGCCGGATCGGTGGTGCTCAGATGGACTTTATGCCCGCGCCGAGCCAGTTCTGTCGCGATGGCTGCCGCAATCGTCGTCTTGCCGACACCTCCCTTGCCCATCGTCATGATGACGCCGCGTCCGGACTGGGAGATGTCATCCACCAATTCCGCCAGCGATTCCAGCGGCGGGAGCGACAGCGTTGGGGCGGCTTGCGCCGAGGCGGGAAGCGATCCGTTTCCGTTTTGAGTCAAGGCCCGCAGCGCTGGGAGGCCGATCAGGTTGTTGGGGCGCAGGGGGACTTCCGTCACAGGCAATCGCGTAAGGAACGTCGCGCCCGCCGTCAACGCTTTCGTTCCCCGTTTTTCCAGGGCCAGGGCTACTGGATCGGAGTCGGATGCCTTGAACAGCCCGTTCAGAATGAGCCGCTGGTTACGCACACCAATGGCGGCGAGTTCGCCGCTGGTGCGTTCGGCTTCGGCCAGCGCCGCCTTCTGGGCCCGACTCACCAGAACGAGCGTTGTGCGCTGGCCATCGGCCAGGGCCGCGACGGCGTTTTCGTAAATCTCGCGCTGTTTCTGCAATCCCGCCAGCGGTCCGAGACAGGAGTTGCCAGTGGTGTTCGTATCCAGAAAACCGGTCCACGCCTTGGGCAGCGTCATGAGCCGCAGCGTGTGGCCCGTCGGCGCAGTGTCGAAGATGACGTGGTCAAAGTCTGCGGTGGCCTCCGGTTGGCCGAGCAATCGGGAGAATTCATCGAACGCGGCAATCTCCATCGTGCAAGCGCCGGAGAGCTGCTCCTCCATGCCGCGAACGATGGCTTCGGGCAGCTTGCCGCGATACGGGCCGACCAGCCGTTCGCGATACGCGGCGGCGGCGGCTTCGGGGTCAATGTTCAGCGCCAGCAGTCTGTTCACACCCGGAATCGGCGTGGGGGCACCGTTCAGTTTCTGGCCCAGCACTTCGTCGAGGTTGGAAGCGGGGTCGGTGCTGACGAGCATGACACGCCGGCCTTGGTCGGCCAAAGCGATGCTGGTGGCGCACGCGAGGGATGTTTTTCCCACGCCGCCTTTGCCGGTGAAAAAGAGAAAGCGTGAGGGCTGCTTTAGAAATGCCGAGAGAGATTTGTCAGTGGTGAATGTATCGTTTGCTTTGGCTATGTCGTTCATGGTCATAAAAGTTTCAGAAGTTAAAGCGTCTGGGCAGCCACGGCAGAGCGGGAGGACGGACCTGAGTCCGCGGCCGGCTCGTGGTAGGTTTCTGTGAGTCGCGCGCCCAGCTTCAGAATGGCCTGGTGCGGCACGTCCTTGACTTTGGCGGCCATTTCAATGGCGCTGGCAATGTCGGACGAGGAAACACCCAGTTCCCTGGCCGCGCGGACGTGATAGCGCAGGCACGGCTCGCAGTTGGCGGCGATGGCCGCGCCGATGGCAACGAGTTCCTTCACGGCGGGCGAAAAGAGGATGGGCGTCGTGCCGTTGAGTTCGAGGGCGTCCGCGAGCGCGAACCGCCCGGGATACTCGCCGCTGGCGATCACTTGGCCCTGCACCAGCAGCAGCGGCAGCGCGGCTTCGCCTTTCTCGGTCAAGGCTTGTTTCACCTTCTCATTCTCCACGAAGGCAGCGGGATTCTGGGACAGGTTGAAGCGCCGCACTTCCATGCCTAGTTCTTGCAGCCACTTCACGTCGGCGGCAAAGCGGACCAAAACCGGATCCACTTGCGGTCCGCAGACGCCGGTGGAACAACACATCGCGGGATCATAAACATCGAGTCGTTTCATACATCGGTTCATCGGGTCAAACTGCACGTCACATACTGCGGATGGAATATACCTGTATAGGTATATTGTGCAAGGCCATTCTTCTCCTTAAAGTGATTCTGCGCATTTGGGTCAGGCGACGCCGAGGTTCTCCGAAGGCGTTCCGGCCCGGCGCAAGCCCGCCTTCGCCGCCAGTGCCTCCCTGGCAGGATACTCGCCCCGGCTGACGATGCTCCCGTTGACCAGGATCAAGGGAAGGCAGTTGAGCCCGTATTCGGTGATGGCGCGGACAACGGTGGCGTTGCCGGCGAACGCGTCATACTGATGGCTTGGGTTGTAACGGTCCACCTGGATGCCTTGGGCACGCAGCCAATCCAAGACGGCACTGAATTGCACGAGTTTGGGGTCCACGTTCGGCCCGCAAACCCCCGACGAACAGCACATGGGCGGATCGAACACCTCAAGCTTCAGAGACTTTTGTTCTTTGCCTGTCATTTCAGCTTCCTCTCTCAGAATGTGGCCAACAAATAGAGTCCCGCACCAACCAGCAGCACCCCTGCGGTCACGCGGATGGCCGCCTCCGCTTTCTGCGCCTTGAGGGACGCCTTGCCGAACGCCACCCCGAACAGAATGGCGCCGAGCGGGAGGCTGAAGCCCGCGCCGAACGCCGCCATGAGGACCATGCCCCAAAGGACCTGACCCATCAACACGCTGGCGCCGATGACGATGAAGATGCCAGGGTTGCACGGCAGCGAGGCCGCCGCTACGCCACCGCCCATCAGCAACCCCACGAGCACCGTTCCCAAGCGGCTCTGACTTGCAGAAGGCGCTTCTGCTTTTCGGGCCAGTTGGGGCACTTTCACCGGCAACAGCTTCAGTGCGGCCAAGCCCAGGAGCACGGCGATGATTCCGGCGAACAGCTTCCAGTATCGGCCCAGCAACGCTTGAGCGGTCTGTCCCACAAACCCGGCGACGAATCCCAGAACGATCAACGCCAAGGTGGTGCCGACCATGAAGGACAGCGCGGAGGCGAAAGCCGTTTGCCGGTTCGCGTCTTGCCGTGTGCCCGAGTAGGCCACCAGCATCCCCATTGCGGGCAAGGTGCAACACGCGCTGGCCAGGGCGCTCACCAAGCCGAGCAGAAACGCCAGCGGCAAGGCCGCCGGTCCCATGCTGGCCGATTGGAGTGTTTCTGTAACCCACTGAGTCATTGGGAACGCCCCTTACTCGCCTCACTTGGGGCAGCATCCGGCTCCGGCCGATGGACCGCAGCCGCCAGCGCTGGAAGCGGCCACAAATCCTTGGACGAGCTTCGCCTCCGTGACGTCGCCACCAACCGCGCTCATCCCGCGCCCCTTCACCAGCGCCAGCACGCCCGGCACGGACATCTGCTTCGCGATTTGATCATAGTCGGGCGTGCCGGCCTTCAGCGTAAAAAGCCCGCATTTCATCCCGGCCCGGGACTGAATCGTTCCCACGGCCCCCTTCATCGCTGTCGAGGGCGGTGTGCTGGAACTGCCCTCCTTCCCCGGCAGGAACACAAAGACGGCGTCCGTGTTGGCGGCGGCGGTGTTCAGTTCGGCAAACGCGCCAATGACCGTTCCCACCGTCGTTTCGACCGGCTGAACGGCCGCGGTGGCCTTGGGGGCGGGGCCGGGCTCGACGGCTTCCACCGCCGCAGCGACTGGGGCGGCAAAGTCAGGTGCTGGCGCTTGGGCTGTTGCCCCATTGTCCGTCTTGATCATCGCCCGCACCACCAAGACCCCGGCTGCGACCAGCACGATGGCACCGATTACCCAACGCGCCTTGCCCGGGATTGAGCCCGCGTGGCAGGCGCAGCCGGTGCCACAGGCTGACGCTTGTTGCTTTAGTAGTTCCATGTTCGTGGGGGCATACCCCTCATTCTTTGATGCGCTCATGTTCGTTTTCTTGCGTTGCTTTTGTTTGACTGCTCACTCACCCGCAGCACCCGCCGCGCGGCGGCGAAGCGTTGCTGGCAAAATCGAATCCCAAGGTTTCGGAAATTGTCTGGTTAACCCTCTGGAGTAGCCCGACCACGGCGCTGCCCGCTTGTTGCTGGCGCGAATAGAGTTCGTGCCGCCCGAGTTGATCCCGCAGCGAGATGAACTCGACGAGCGATTTGCCGTCGAGTCCCTGGCCGCCGGAGCGGGCGCGGTTCTGAATGAGCGCGAGTTCTTTCTGGCGGGTCACCAGGCGAGCGAACTGCGGGTCCGTTTCCGCGGCTTTCTGCGCGTCCAGCCATTCGCGCCACTCGGGGCTGCCCTGGATGGATTGCGCCAAAGCCGCAGCCGCTTCAAGCACGACCATGTCCGGCGATGTCACGGTGGGTGGCATAAAACCAAATCGCTGGCTTCAATTCCTGGCCAAAACCGGCGCCCGACCGGCAGCCTTCTTGCTCACTGGAGCGGGGGTTGGCGATACCAAGGCTTCCGCCACCCAATCACATTCCGGTCGGAGCTTCTTGAGCCGTTGCAAGTCGGCGCGGAAGATCTCGTTCGTCTGGACGCAGTCTTGCAGACACTGAAGTTGGATATCCAATTCGCGGGTTCGTTGGGCTGGCAACGCGTAGATCATCCATTGGCCGCGCCGGTGGGCCTCGACGAGTTGGTGGTCGCGCAGGTAGGCCAGGTGTTTGGAGACGGGCACTTGCGGCAGGTCCAGCAGCTTTTGGAAATGGCAGACGCACAGCGGGCCCTGCGTCAGCAAATGCAGGATACGCAGGCGCGTCTCATCGCACAGGCACTTGTAGATTTCAATCAAGTCCATAATATTCCACGCGAAGAATATCCCCGCATTGGAATATGAAGTCAAGCCTTTGGTAGAGAATCTTGAAATATTGGCGCGAGGAGGCGAAAGGTTTCAAAGCGTTTTCGGTAGCCTTCGTCGCGGACCGGAGCTTGGAGAAAGCGGCTGGCCGATGCCGGAAGAGATGCGCCGCTGACAAGTGGGCGCCTCTGCGCAAGCGCAACTCCTTTCAACCGTGCGTCCGTGAGCTTCCACGTTGGTGCTGCAAGCTCGGCAACTGTGTGGTTCGCAGTGCGACTCGTCGCGTGCGCCGGCGTTGGAGTTGCCGGCACTGGCGCTGCGCGGAGGAATGTTCAAGGAGCGTTTCCGCGCGTTCCGCGTCACCCGGGACCAGTGGATTTCCTGCCAAACATCGCTGGAGCCACTCCAGTATTTGGCTGACAGCATTTCCGGGGTCGGCGGATACGAGCGAGTAGCAAACGCAACGGCCAGTCTTCTGCGAATCCACCAAGCCAGCCTGCGCCAAGATACAGAGGTGGCGTGAGGTGGTGGCCGGCGCCAAACCGAGCAACTCAGAGATGACGCCCTCACAAAGCTCCCGGTTGCGGAGAACCATCAGAATCCGCACGCGCTTGTCACAGGCCAACGCTTTGGTGATGGCTACACATCTTCGCATCGTCGCGTGCATCTTGTTTCGTTTGGCCGCTGGCAATAGCTGCCTGGAAGCGGGCTCAAACATTGTCCGAGCAAGCGCAGCGAGGTTTCGGCAGTTTGCCCTGCGGCCCAAAGGCCAACCACTGCTCCACGCGCGTGCGCATCTCGTCGCGCACCACGGTGCTGGCCGCGGCGGCGGCGGATTGCACCATGCCTTCCAGATCATTCCTGCGCAGGCCCAGCGCCATAAGCCGTTCGCAATGCTGCTGAAAACGCTCGAACGCGTTGGCGGTTAGGGCCGCGCCCAGGGCAGCGGATTCTACGACCAGTTCACCCAGTAACTCTGGATCTGTCCCGGCGGACATGCCCGCCGCTTCCACCAACTCAACCCGCGTCGGATACCCGCCTACGCTGATGATGGTTTCGTTTACCACGACCATGGGCAAACAGTCCGGTCCTTGCGCGTCGAACGCGCTCTTGACGGTCGGGTTGGCGTCAAGTGCGGCCCGGTCCAGTCTGACATCATGGCGCGCAACAAGTGCGCCCTTGCTTTGCAGCCGACGGAGGCAGTCGGTGAACGCTGCGATTACCGAACCATCCGTTGCACCGGGGAGTGGATTGACACCATCGGGAGACCACTCGAACACTTGGACCGTGGGTGTTGTCATTGGGTTGGCTTCCGGGCGCTGATTTCCAAGCTGGTCACGTAATCGCTCGGTTTCGTTCCGCTGGGAAGGTGAGCGATGATCTTTTGGTAAAGCGGGTCTTGCCAGTCCACCATGCCGTCTATGTAGGCGGACTTCGCCTTGAGCGCGATGTCTCCCAGCCCGGCCTCCTTGGCCATTCGCTCCGTTTCGGATACCAGCACTGCGCCGGCCACGCATCCCACCAACGCTTCCACACTTTCGGCCACGGCTGCCGGCAGCGGTCTAAGCAGCGCCAAGTCCGACACCGCCACCCGCCCGCCCGGCTTGAGCACGCGCGCGATTTCCCGCCACACCTGCGGCTTGTCCGGCGAGAGGTTGATGACGCAATTGGAGATGACGGCGTCCACTGAATCGTCCGCCAGCGGTAGATGCTCGATTTCCCCGAGCCGAAATTCCACGTTGTCCAGCCCGGTCCGCTCTCGATATGTCGCAATGTTCTTCCGGGCCTTGGCCAACATCTCCGCCGTCATGTCCACGCCGATGGCCCGCCCAGTCGCTCCGACTTTCTTCCCGGCAATGAACACGTCAAATCCACCGCCCGCGCCCAGGTCCAGCACGACTTCGCCCGGCTGGAGCGCGGCGAGCGCGCTGGGATTTCCGCAAGAAAGACCCATGTTCGCCCCCTCCGGGAGCGCAGCCAGTTCTTCGGGACTGTAACCAATGTGCTTGGCCAGGTCCTCGGACGCCACCGGTGTTGAACCGCAGCACGTCGGCGACGGGCCGCAGCACGAACCGCCGCTTCCGGCAATCTTGCCGTAACCCTCGCGAACCTTCTGTCGTACCGTGTCGGAATCAGTGTTTCGTGTCATAGCTACGAGAATGGCTGCGCTTCAATCCCCCACCCACGGATTTGCCCCCATGGTGTTCATCAAAATGTTGTTCATCAGGAGCGTGGCGAGGCTGAGGTCGTAGCACGTCCGATAGTCGGGGCACGCCACGCACTTCTCCCAAGCCTCGCGCTTGACCTCCAAGCTCCGCCCTTGCGCCCCCGTGCCTGAACCGACCACCAGTGCCGTGAACGCGTGACCCTCCAGCTTTTCCTTGCGCTTCAACTGCGTGAATTCAGGAAACATCCCCCCCGTAACACGCTTCCCGGTTTGCTGGGGCATTCATCTGTTCATCCTCCTCGCTTGGTCTTTCCGCCCAGCCCCGTATGCGTCAAAGACTCTCTTGATCTCGTCCCGCACCCGCCGGAAGACCGCCAGCTTCTCCGCGTCCGTGCCGCTGGCATGTGCAGGGTCGTCAAAGCCCCAGTGGTAACGATTCACCTGGCCAGGGAACATTGGGCACGCTTGGTCAGCGTTGCCGCAGACAGTGATGACCGTCTCGACGGGCTGCTTCAGAAACTCGTCCATGTGTTTCGAGTGATGGCCGGAAATATCAATCCCAATCTCCTTCATCACCTGAACGCCGAGCGGATGGACGTATCCGGCGGGCTTTGACCCGGCGCTCTGCACGTTGAGAATGTCGCCCGCCGCCGCGCGCAGGATGCCTTCGGCCAGATGACTGCGACAGGAGTTGCCCGTGCAAAGGATGAGAACGGTCGGTTTCACTTCTGGGTTTGTCGTTTGCATAGATCGGTTGGGTCTTGCTTCAAAATGGTTTTGAGTTTCTTGCCGTCTTCCAAAACCTGCGGGCATTTCCCGAGTGATTTTTCCACCCAATCCAGCGCCTCGCGCACTTCCACGGCAGCGCTCTTGCCGGGCAGTTGGTAATACATCCAGCGGCCATCCTTGCGCGACTCCACGAGGCCCGCCTGGAAGAGGAGCGACAAATGTTTGGAGACGGTGGACGGGGCAAGCCCGAACAATTCCGTGATCTGGCAGACGCACAACTCGCCCTGCCGCAACGCGAGCAGCGTGCGGACGCGGTTCTCGTCCGCTAGCGCCTTGGTAATGTTCATGAACGAGCGCATAGTGTATTTCTGTATTTCGTCACACAGCGAAATATAAATGCCGCATCTTTCCCTGCAAGTCAAATCATTCTTCCCCGAGCTAGTGTTCCGCTCCGCATCAGCACCTGCCCGCAGGCAATGAGAAACCAACGCGCGCTTCCCCGGACACAACTGCGCTTATGCCTACCGTGCGAGCCGCAGCGCCAGATCAGCCACGCGCAGGCCGGTGTTGCGTGCCGTGCCGAGGCCGAGTTCGTCGCCGCTGATGTCGTCTTTCGTCGAGAGCACCGTGCCGCCCTGGAAGGCGGGCGGTCGTCCGCCCACGGGGATCATGCCGAAGCAAAGCATCGCTGTCTGAATCTGCTCGATAATCAATTCCTGCCCGCCGTTGCGGAACGCGCCCGTGGCAATGACACCCACCGGTTTTCCGTCCAGCAGCATCTTTGGTTCGCGCAAGGGCGCGCAGCGTTCGATGAATGCCTTGGTCAATGCGCTCAGGCTGCGGAAATAGGAGGGCGAGCCGATGATGAGCCCGGCTACGGCCGGGTCTTGGAGCTTCGGCAAGATGGCCGTGAAGTCGTCCTGCGGTGGCGTGGGTGACCACCCGGCGATGTTGAGTCCGCCGAGGTCAATCAACTCCACTTCGATGCGCTGCATGTCCAGTTGCCTGGCGGCGTCGAGCGCGGCTTGAACGGCTTTGGCCGTCGTCATGCCCTTGCGCGGACTGCATGAGATGCCGAGGATTTTCAGCATCTTGCCGCCTCCCGATTCGGCGGCGAAGGTGGAAACGGTGGTTGCAGCCATCGCGGCAACACCCGCAGTGGCGAGGAAGTTACGGCGGGTCACGTTTTCTTTCATGGAATGTCCTTTCAGTGTGTTTTGGTTTGTTGGTTCGCGGTCACAGTGTCCGCCTTGTCGGCGAGCACCGCAGATTCAACCGGCCAGCAACTCCGCCCCCCGATCCGCGATTTGGCGAATGCGGGCGGCCGTGACGCGCGTTGCACCTTTCTCAAAGTGGAAGTCACGCGCCAGTTGCAGGTGGGCGAAGCCGCTGAAGCCCGCCAGTTCCATCGTCTTGCGGGCGCATTCTTCTTTGCAGCCGTCAATGACGAGCACTTTGGCGGCGGAGCGGGTGTTGGCCAGGATGCCTTCCACTCGACCGCCGATGCCCGCGAGGCAATACATCTTCCCGGCGAGGTCCAGCGTCATTTGCCGAGCGGCCCGGTCCGAAAGACCTCCAACATCGGAAGCGCCCGAGCACGGGAAAATGAGCTTCGGCGCGGCCTGACAGGTGCATTGAGTTTGAGTAGTCATAGGATTTTATTTCATCGTCAGACAGGGCGTTCCATCGGCTGGGGTTCTGGCTCTGGAGCGGCTGGCCGCGAACTGCGGCTCGCCATCCAGGTGTAAAGCACCGGCACGAGGAACAGCGCGACGAAGACGTTCAGCAGCAGTCCGCCGATCGCCGCCGCCGCCATCGGGCGGAGCAGTTCGCCGCCTTCCTCCAGGGCGAACGCCAGGGGGGCAAAACCGAGCACGGCGGGCAGCACCGTCATCAGGCGCGGACGCAGGCGGCTCAGGCCCGCGCCCAGCGTGGCTTCGAGCAGCGGCTTGCCCGCGGCACGCTGGTGCTCGGCGGTCTCGATGAGCAGCACGCCGTCAATCACGTTGGCCGCGAGCACGATCATCGCGGCGATGATGACGGTCGCGCCAAACGGCTGGCCGGCGATCCACAGGCCGTAGCCCATGCCGGTGAGGCAGAAGGGCGCGGCGATCAGAATGACGAGCGGCAGGCGCAGGCTGTTGAATTGCGCCGCCAGCACGATGAACGAGAAGAACACCGCCAACCCGAGAATGCGCTTCACCACGCCCTGCATCTCGGCCATCTGCCGGGCCTTGCCGCCGATGGTGTAGTTGTAGCCGGTGGGCCACGACACCTCCGCGAGCGCCGCGCGCGTGGCGTTCTGCGCGGTGCTGAGGTCCACGTTCTGCGAATCGCAGCGCACGATGACCTGCTTGATCTGGTTTTGCCGCACGATCTCGACCGGGCCGGTCGCGGAGCGCACGTTCGCGACTTCGCGCAAGCGGACGTGGTCTCCCGCGGGCGTGGTGAGCACGAGATTCTCGACATCGGAACGCGAGCGCAGGCTGCGCTCGGGGACGAGCACGCGCAGGTCGTAAAGTTCGCTGGCCTCGCGGTAACGCGTGGGCACGTCGCCGCCGATGTAACCGCGCAACGTGCCGGCGATGGCGGCCACGGTCAGCCCGTGCTCGGCGGCGCGGGTGCGGTCAATCTCCACCTGCCACTCGGGCTTCGAGTAATCGAGCGAGACGTAAATGTTCGCCAGTTCCGGGCGCTGGCGCAGACGCGCGGCGATGTCGTTGGCGAGAGTGAACAGCGTGTCAATTTCCGAGCCGTTGATTTCCACCTCGATCTCCGCCTGGCCCAGCGTGCGGATGCCGCGCATCTTGGCCTGATAAACCGCCAGCACCGCTCCGGGCGCATGCACCTTGGAGACCTTCTTGCGCAGCTCCGCGATGTAGTCGGTCGTCGAGATGTCGCGTTCGCCGGGCGGCACGAGTTCCACGTCCACCTCGCCTTCGTTGCCGATTTTGTTCGTGTAAAGTCCGCGCACCGCCCCGCCGATGAGCGTGAACACACTGCGCACCCGCTTGTCGCCGCGCAGGAGCGCCTCGATCTGCGCGGTGATGGCGTCCATGCGTTCGAGCGCCGCCCCCGCCGGCATCCGCACTTTCACCACGATGCGGCCGTCGTCCACGGCCGGGAAAAACTCCGCGCCCGCCTTTTTGAAAAGCACGACTCCCAACGCCGCGACGGCGACAAACACAATCAACGCCACCACACGGGCGTTCAAAGCGCGGCGCAGCAGCCAGCCGTAGGCGGCTTGCAGACGGCGATTGAGCCGTTCGCTCCAGGAATCCTCTTGATGTTCCGCCCGCAGCAGCGTCGAGCCGAGCATCGGCGTAAGCGTGATCGCGCCCAATCCCGCAATGACCATCAGGCCAAGCACCACGAGCACGAGTTCACGGAACAGCAGTGTGATCATGCCCGGCACGAGCAGGAACGGCGTGAACAGGGCGACGAAGGTAATCGTCGCGGCGAGGATCGCCCCGCCGACTTCGCGCGTTCCGGCCTCGGCCACCGCCGCACGCGGCTCGCTTTTTCGCAGACTGCGCAGGCGGGTGATGTTTTCGACCACGATGATGGAAGCGTCGGGCAGCACGCCGATGGCGACGACTAGTCCGCCGAGCGAAAAGATGTTCAGTGAAAAACCCGCCAGCCGCATGACGAAGAAGTTCACCAACAGGGCGAAGGGCAACGCGATGCCGATGATGAGCACCTGGCGCGGACTGCCGAGGAACAGGAACAGCACGAGAATCACCAGCGCCAGCGCCTCCAGCGCCGTGTTGCGCACCCCCTTCATCGAATCCACGATGTAATCGGCCTGGTTCTCCAGCAGCTTGTAGGACAGACCGGCGGGAAAGGCGGGCGCGAGTTCGGCGAGGCGGCGCTCGACATTGCGCACGGTGAGGACGGTGTTGGCATCGGCCTGCTTGATGATGTTGGCCTTGACGGCGGGCTTGCCGTTGAGCCGGGTGATGAGACGCACCTCCTCGTGCGAATCCTCGACCGTCGCCACGTCGGCAACGCGGATGCGAGCGCTGCCTTCGCCCCGGACGAGCACGATCTGGCGGATGGTTTCGAGGTTGTTGAATTCGCCCAGCGTGCGGACGATGGTCTCGCGGTTCGGCCCGGTGACGCGTCCGCCGAGGCGTTGCACGTTTTCCTCGCGCAACCGCCGTTCGACGAGTTCGAGGCTGAGACCGTGTTTCTCCAGCTTGCCGCCGTCCACCAGAATGCGGATTTCGCGTTCGAGACCGCCGGCCACGTCCACCGCCGCCACCCCACCGGCGGCGAGCAGCCGGTCGGTGAGCCAGTTGTCCACCCAGGTGCGCAGTTGCGTGAGGTCCATGCGGTCGGACTCGAAGGCGACCTGCACGATGGGAAGTTGCGACGGGTCGGCCTTGATGATGACCGGCGGATCTATGTCCGGCGGCAGATCCTTTTGTGCCCGGGCGAACGCGGCGAGCGTGTCCTGATACGCCACGTCCACGTCCACCCCGTAGCGGTAGTTCACGTCGAGTTGGTAAAGCCCTTCGAGCGCACTGGACGTGAGATAATCGAGGCCGTCCACCGACGCGATCTGCCGCTCGATGGGATCGGCAAGGTTACGGTCAATGTCCTCGGGAGTCGCGCCGGGCCAGACGATGGAAAGCTTGATGAGCGGATACTTGACCGAGGGCAGGAAATCCACCGGCAGCGTGCCGATGTTGAGTGCGCCGAAGATTGCCAGTCCGAGCGCGACAATGGCGGTGGAAATGCGGCGGGTGATGGCAGTGCGAATCATGGCTGCGCTTCTTTCGCGGCGGGCTTGCTGCCTGCGGGTTTGGCGGTGGGTTTGCCGCCGCCTTCAAGGCGCACGGCCGCGCCATCCTTCACGCGTTCGATGCCGCCCACGATCACACGGTCGCCCGTCTTCAGTCCGGTGCGAATCCATACGCGGCCATCCTGCTCGAATCCGGTTTCCACCGGACGGCGCGCGGCTTTGTCTTCGGCGAGCACGAAGACGAATGGCTTCACTCCGTCGCCCAGCACGGCTTCCACTGGGACGGTCAGCGCCGAAGGCTGTTCCTCCAGCACAGCTCGAATGCGGGCGAACATTCCGGGTGAGAACGTCGCATCTTTGGGCAACGCCGCTTCGAACGAGCGCGTGCGCAAGCGCCGATCCAGTTCCGGGTAGGCGCGGACGATTTCGAGCGTGAAGGACCGCCCCGGCAGCGCGTCAAACGTCACTTGCACGCGGCCGCCTGCCGCCAGCGCGAAGGCGTGGTCCTCCGGCACGGCGAAGCGCAGGACGAGACTGGTGGGGTCATAGAGGTCCACAAGCGGCGTGCGCGGCGCGACGTAATTGCCATCCGCCACGCGGACGCGCGAAACGACGCCAGCCCACGGCGCGCGGATGGAATAATCGTCGGCCGCCTGTTCCGCCTGGGCGAGCGCGGCGCGGGCGCGTTCCAGCGCGGCGCGCGCGGTGTCGAGTTGATCGCCCGCGATGGCCTTCTCCTTGACCAGCGCCTCGATGCGGCGGAATTCCTGCTCCTGACGCCGCAACTCCTCTTTGGCCGAAGCCTGCGCCGCTTCAGCGGAAAGCTGTCGGCCAATCCGCAACAGCTCCTGTCCTTCGGTCACGCGGTCGCCTTCGCGCACGCGGCAGCCGAGCACCGGCCCTTCGGCGGGTGAAGCCAGCCCGGCGACGGTTGTCGGTTCAATCGTCCCGGTGACGGTGAGCAGCCGCACAAAGAGGCGGTTCGTCACGACTTCAACTGTCACAGCAGCGGGCGGCGGCGTGGGCTTGCCGGAACTGGCTTTGCCACAACCGGTGACGGCGAGCACGACCGCCAGAGCAGCAACGGCTGGGAGTCCGATAAGTTGAACGAGGCGGAACGTCTTCATGGTTTGGAGTAGGAACTGTTGCCTTTGCTGGCGACGGGATCAGCTTGTAACGCAGGCATGGCTGCGGCTCGCGTGAAAACGTGGCCCGCTGCGAAATCCCGCGCGGCGAGCGAAATGGAATGATCCGCCAGCGCGCGGGCACGGAGCGATTCCGATTCGACGGTGGCGGATTGCGCGTCCAGCACATCCGTGATCGTGCCCTGGCCGAGTTCGTATTTGCGCTGTTCGATGCGCAGACTTTCCTGCGCCTGCTCCACCGCGAGCCGGGATGCTTCGATCCGTGCGGCGGCAGCGCGAACGCCGGCCTCGGCGTTGGCCAGTTCGAGCCGGCGCTGCAAAGTCGTTTCAGCGACGGCTTCCTCGCGGACACGCTGGTTCGCACGAGCTTCGCTCACGCGCGATTTGGTGCGACCGAAATCCCAGACGTTCCACGTCAGCGCAATGCCAGCGAAACCATAATCGTAATCGTCGCCGTGAAAGTCGGCGCGCGGACCGTAGGTGGCAACGCCCTCCACCGTGGGCCAATAACCGGAACGTGCGGCGCGCACCTGTTGTGCGGCGGAAGCCGACCGCGCCTGCGCAGCCGCTTCATCGGCACGCTGGTCGCGGCTGGCGCTCGGACTCACGGCGGGTTCGGCGGGCGCGTTCAAATTGTCGGCGAGTTCCCAGGCAGCGGAAGGTTCGCGGCCCATGAGCACCGCCAGCGTCGCTTGGACGATTTCCAAGCGGTTGCGGGCTTCGATGGCGCTTTGCTCCACGCGCGCGAGACGCACCGCGACGCGCAGCCGGTCCACTTCGGCGGCTTTTTGTTGGCGGAGCAGCGCGTCAATACGTTCCACCTGCGCGGTGAGCGTCGCCCGGGACTGATCGAGCGAACGGATGACCGCGCGCAACGCGAGCGCATCTTCGTAAAGCGTCACCACCCGAACCGCCAGGGACTGACGGGCAAACGCAAGATCGCTTGAAGCCGCCTCCGCCAGCAGCCGCGCGGCGCTTTGTTCGGCGGTCAGCCGTCCGCCGGCGTAAATGGGAACGGAAACACCCGCCGTCGCCTGCCAGGTGTCCCGGGTGAAAATGCCCGGCTGGTTGTTTTCGGTGGCGGGTTGCAGGCGATAGGGATCGCTGGTGTGTTGCGCGCTGCCTGCGGCGAAGAGTTTTGGTAAACGGGCCGCCGTGCTGCCTTTGGCCCGTGAGCCGGCAGCGTCGCTTTCGGCGGAACGGACCAGCAGTGAGTGATTGGCGGAGAGGCTCGCGCGCAAACAATCGGTGAGCGTCAGCGCATTCGTGGTCTCCGCGCCGAGCAAGCTACTTTCAAATAGGACACTCAGCCCCAGCGCCGCCACGACCAGGACGCAGTGGCGTTGAATGGATGATCGAACATTCCACATATCAGAATCTCCGAATCGGGCCGCGAGGTTGGATCGGCTCGCTTCGATGGAACGAGTAGGGAAAACGCGCTTCCAGCGTCGCGCGCCGGGCGGCGTCCTGAATGGTCTGCGGATCGCCGCGCAGACAAGCGCGAACCCAATTGAGTGTCTTACTCACCAAGCTTCCCTCGCGCGCGATGGCCAGGTGGTAACAAACGCAGCGCCCGTGCTTCTCGGAATCCACCAACTTCGCGTTCATCAGGACCGATAGGTGACGCGACGCGGTCGCGGGACGGATGCCCACCACTTCGGCCAATGCGCCTTCGCAGAGTTCGCCGCCGCTCAGGGCCATGAGCATCCGCAGCCTCTTGTCGCAGGCGAGGGCTTTGACGATGTTCAGGTAGTGGCGCATGTGGTCAGGGACGCGCGCGGTGTGGTTGACGGGTTCGGATTCGTTGCCAGACTTGTTCAGCGAAGTGCGGCGGCAACGGGGCACATTCTGGCCGCCATTCGTGCAGCAGGTCATGCAGCCGTTGGTCGGCGTCGGGCCGGAGTCCGGTTTCATGTGAACGGAGCGGCTGAGCAATCACTGGCCGATGGCGGAGAATGTGTGGGGTTTTCATGGCGTGCTTGGTAAAACCGCTAACCTCACGACCAAAGCTCGCCGTTGACGAGGAAATGCAAGCGGTGCTCGTTGACCGTGAGGTCCTGCGAGACTGAATCCCCCGTCGGGGACGGCGAATCGAAGTAACGCATCGCACATTCCGGAGAGCACAGCAGAACCGTTTCTTCTCGGAGCGGGATTCGCGCGAACCAGCCAGTCGAAACATCCACGCCGCAGACGCGGCATCGTTTCGGTTGGTCGTTCGCATTGGTCATCGCAACGGTTCATGATTGGTTCTTAATCGAGGTTTTGGTCACGGCGCGGTGTAGATGAGCCAGACGCCGCCGAGCATCACGAGGATGCCGCAGATGACTTTCAGGACTGCCAGTCCCTTGGATTGCTCGTTCCAATTGAGGAAACGTTGAACCACCTCGGTGGACGTGCCCGCAGCGACGATGATGGAGCAATGACCGATGCCGTAAGCCAGCAACAGACTGGCCGCATAGAACGGCGCTGTCCCACCCAGTTTGAACGTCACCGCAAGCATCGGGGCCATGTAAGCAAAAGTGCATGGGCCAAGCGCGATGCCGAACACCAGACCCAGGACGAACGCCGCCAGCAGCCCCTTGCGCTTCATGCCCGCCGGTCCTGCACCGGAGAAGTTCAACGGAATCACGCCCACCAAATGCAGCCCGACCACGAAGAAGATGAGCGCAACGAAGTAATTCCCGTAACGTCCCACGTCACCCATCATCCGACCCGCTGCCGCCGTGATCGCACCGATCGCGGCGATGGTGATGAGAATGCCAACCGCGAACAACGTCGAAGTCCAGAACGCGCGCTTGGCGGTCACCTGACCCTGCTCACTGATGAATCCAACGATGAGCGGGATGCTCGCCAGATGACAGGGACTGAGGATGATGCTCAAAACGCCCCACACGAATGATGCCGCCAGCGCAATGGCGGGCGCACCCTCGACAGCGTGGCTCAGATTGGTGAAGAGTTGTTCCATAAATCAGTGGGCTTCCTTAGCGGGAGACAACCCGGACTGGTTGGTGCTGACCGGCTGGCTTGTTCCATTCAGGAAGTTTCGCACTTCGGTTTCCACGTAGGCATTGAGCTTGATCGGCTCGTGGACCAGTTGCCAGGTATCACCAAGCAGCTTCCAGTCTTCCTCCTTGCCGTCTCTTCGCTTGACCAACACCAACGACGGACACGGCAACTTGTAGTCGGTCAGAAAGTGAGCGTTCTCCGGCAGTTCGTAGTTCACGGGTGTAAACATCAGTCGGTTGCTGCCGAGTTCGCCGCTGAACTCCTGCTCGATCACGATCTTCGCGAGCTTTTCGATCAACAGGCAGGTTTCACAACGCACCGTGCCGTGAAAGTAATACGCGATGACTTGCTGATCCGTGGCATTGGTGGTGGAGGTCTGGTTTGTGGCAGCAACAACCATTCTTGCGTCGAGCGCGGCCATGAGCGGACAGCACGCGCCGCCATTTTGGAGGCGATCAGCATTTCCCTTTCGTTGCGTCGCAGATAGCACCGCGACAGCAGCCAGCGCCGCGAGCACGAGAATGATTTGTGTGCGCGGCCTCACTTGCACTCGCCCAGTTTGCACGCCTTCGCGATTTGTTCGGGCGAGAGTTTCATTTTGTCCGCCAGCGTCTGCGCAATCGTGATCTGTCGTCCGGTCATCGCCGGGCGCGCGTCCAGCCACTTCTGCAAATTGCCCGCGTTGACGAAGAAGCCCTGCTTGAAGCAACCGGCGGAAACCCACTTTCCTTCCGCGTCTTTCTTCTGACCGAACCACGCGATCGCTGACGCGGGTTCAAGCGAGGTGATCTGTCCGTCCAGCGTCTTCACTCGAATAAGTTCACCCGTGAATCCGTCCTTTGCCTCTACTTCGATATTCTGTTTCAGCCGGGCGGCCACGCCCATGGAACAGTGCGTGCAACAGCCGTAGCCGTGCGTCGCGCCGAACTTCACTGAACAGGCATCCTCGGGATAAACCGCGCGGTCGCAAAACGCGCAGCGCGTGGCGAGTTCCTTGGAACGGAGCACGTCCCAGGTCAGCAGATTGCCGGGGCTGGCCTGTTGTTCTTTCGCTGCGGCTTCGTTGTCGGCAAATGCCTTGATGGTCGGACGCCCCTTGGCATCCATGCCGTAGAGGTAGGTGGCCGTAGTCGCGGGCATGAGGTTGCTGCTTGCCCAATCGGCAACGCTCACCTTCGCGTCCACCGCTCTGGCGTCAGCGCCGACGAGACTGGAGAAGTAAATGAAGTAGCAATGCGGCGAGCATAGGAGGCGTTGTTCGGTCTCGCCCTTCACCAGCGTTTTGGCTTTCCCATTCACGTCTCCGTCGCACATGTAGCACACCTGGTCGCGCGGGCGGGTGTCCGCTGCCACGGGTTGCTCGCGGACAATCGCGGCGCTCGACTTGCCGGTGGTTTCCACACCGAGTTCCTTCCATTTGCCGAGGATGTCTTCCTTGCCGAAGAATCCCGTGTGCCGGAACAGCTCCTTGCCGTCGGCGTCGTAGAAGATCTGCGTGGGGATCATCTCGATGCCGTATTTCTTGCCTTCATCAGGGTTTTCCCACACGTCAATGAACTCCGTCTTGAACTGGCTGGCGTAATCCCGCTTCAACTCGTCCAGAATCGGCTTCATCATTTTGCACGGAATGCACTTGCCCGCGCCCAGGTCCACGAGACGCGGTAATTTCGCCGTCACTGCCGGGCCGGGAGTGACTTGGCTCGTTGTTGAATCACTCACCTGTGCTTTGGTGTCGCTGTTGGCCGGAGTCTTGTTCTGCTTCAAGACGACCGCTGCCACAACTGCCGCCGCGACGGCGACGAGGATGAGAATTTTTGCTGGTGCTTTCATGGTGATGTCTATTGCGGTGGTTACGGTTTGATTTTCTGGTAGAGCGCGGGCAGCCGCGTGCGATACAGCTCGCCGACCTGCGCTTCCATTTCGGCCAGCGGCTTCACCGGGATGAGGTCCATCACTTCGGCGGGCGTCAGGCCGGATTCGAGCAACGTCCGCGTTGCGCCGCAGACTGTGCGTTTGAGTGCCGGAGTAATGTCGCCATCGGTCAGACCAAAGCCCGCAGCCACTTCACGCAAGGCTTGCAGTTGAAACCACAGGTAGGTTGCCCCCATGCCGGAGAGCAGCGCATAGCCTTCCAGCTTCGACTCCGCCACTTCGGGCGATTCGCCCAGCGGTTTGAGCAGGTCCGCGAGTTCCGTTTTGTCTGCCGCCGACAATGCCGCACCGAACGCAACCGGATTGTAGCCCAGGTTCATCACTGACGACGCGTTCGGAATCACCCTCGCCAAACGGTCGAATCCGCCGAGCAGTTCGGTCAGCTTCGCGAGGGTGAACTTGGGCGCGAGCGACACCACCAGCGCGCCGGGCTTGACGCTGCCTTTGATGCTGGCGAGGACTTCCGTCATCACCGGCGGATGCACCGCCAGGAAGACAATGTCCTGCGAGGCCGCTACGGCGCTGTTGCCCGGCATCATTTCAATCTGTGGGAAGCGCGCCTTCAGTTTTGCGAGCGTGTCCGCGTTGCAGTCGCTGACAACCACCTTGCCAGGCGACTGCCCGGCACGTTTCCAACCTTCAAGAAAGATGCGGGTGATACGCCCGCTGCCAATGAATCCAATGGTCTTATTGCTCATAAATGGCCTTTCACTTTTCACAATGGGTTTACTCTTCAATAATCAGTTCCGGCTCCACGACGATTTCCGACTTCACCGAGTTTGCGACGAGACTGTATTTCTGGGCCGCCTGAAGCGCACGACGGGTCCGCGCTTCCACTGCCGCGCGCGGTTCACCCGCCGCCGCGATGCGGATCACGGGCCGGAAATGCAACCGCGTGAAAATCTCCGTGCGGTCCAGTTCGATGAGTTTGGTGCCGTCGCTGCGGCACTCATAGGACAGCAGCTTCAGTTTGAAACGTTCCGTCGCCCAGATGAACATCATCATCACGCAAGTGTTGGCCGCTGCCACAAAGGCGTCTTCCGGCGTGAACACTCCGGCGTGTCCGTGCGCATCCGGCGGGGCCGAAAACTTCATCTCCGGGCCGTTGCCCATGACCAGATGCCCCCAGTGTTCGCCGGTCCAACGAACCGTCGTGTGATACGTCGCAGTGCGGCTCATGGTTTTTTCTCCTTTTGGCAGAAGGCGGCATACTCGCGCAGCACCGCTTCGCGGTAACTCGCCTCGCCTTCCGGCGGCACGGCATTGTATATCTTCACGACTTCGAACAGTTCGCGCGCCCCGTCTTCGTCCGGTCCCACACCTCTGTCGTGGAGATGCCGGAAGATGAGAGGCAGCGCCACCAACTCCACCGTTCGGCCATCAATCAAGAGCTTTGTCACCGCCACACCTGACCCGCACGAGCAGGCAACTTCCCGCTCCTCTCCGTGAGGCGCGCTGGTCGGCTCCTCGGTAGCTGGGGCCGCGCCAGCTTCCTTGCCCAACGCTTGGTCCACCAACGCGGCCAAGCGTTCGGCAGTCACTTCCACCGCTTTTTGCCCTGCGGCATTTAATCGCCGCCGTCCTTCCGGACGTTCCAAGCCGCATTCCGTCACCAACTCGTTGACCACCAGGCTGGCGGTCGGCTTGCTCGAATACTTCTCGGTGCCGCGCGCGGCGCAGCGCAAATCGCAGCCGTCCACGGTGATTGTCGGATGCACCCGGGCAAAGGCGCGGTCGCCAGCGCCACCCGCCAGGAACAGCGGCAGGCAGATGGTGACCGTCTCGCGTGGGCGCAGTTCGTTGAGCACCTTCAGCGCGGCCAACCGTGCCACCGTGCCTTCCGCCAGTTCTTCGCCGCTGCAAGCGACGATCCCGACTTTCCGTTCCAGTAATTCAGACATGGCTTGCTCCTTTCACGGGTTGCTCACGGCTATCGAGATTCGCCGCGACTTCCTCGGCCAACACGCGGGCCAGCTTCTGCCCCGCTTCGTTTAACTGGGCGATACCCTCGGGTTTCAGATCCTTGTGCCGACGGAAGACATCCAGCACAGCCACTTCGTTGGCTACCGTGCCGCCGCTTTGCTTGACCATTTTGGAGGCACACATTTGTTTGCACCCATCAATGGTCACTGCGGGATGTTGCCCGACCAGTTCGCGGGCCGCTGCATCGCCCAGCACCAGCTTCGCCAGTGCCACCAGCCGGGTGCTGTCGGGCCGCAACTCATCACACAGTTCGTATGCCGCCTCGCGGCTCACGGTGCCGAACGGTTTTCCAATCCCGCTGCACGGCACGACGACCACACGCGTTTTGTCGGTGTTCATAGCTTTTTCAACTCCTCTTGTGCCTCGACCTGCATGGCCGAGAAATAGACGTCGGCTTCGAGCAGCTTCGCGCGATCTGTCTCCCAATCAGTTGTCTCGATCACCGCGAGCCACCCCTTGTCGTAGGGGTCCTGGTTGACGACTTCCGGTGTCGTGTCCAAAGCCGGGTTTACCTCCGCCACCGCACCGCTGACGGGCGACGGCAACTCCACCATCGCCTTGATCGTTTCAATTTCGGCCAGTCTTTCGCCCGCGACCAACCCCGTCCCCACGGGTTGAACCGTGGCGAAGGCGACATCGCCGCTTCGCTGTTGCAGATAGTCGGCGAGCCCGATGCGGACGCGGTTGGGGGCCTCGGGCTTCATCCAGAAAACCCACGCGCCCTGCGGCGTATAGAGCCGGTCCTTGGCGACTCGAAAGGTGAATTTGTCCAGCGTGGTTTCAAGAAATTCAGGCATAGCGTGTCCTTTGGTTATCGGGTGTGCACGTGAATGGCGGCATCGCGGAAGCCGAGCGCCGCCTCCAAGATTGCCTCGGGCAATGTCGGATGGGCATGCGTGGTCCACGCCAGGTCGTCAGCCGTAGCGCCCGTCTGTACGGCCAGCGCGCCCTCCGCAATCAGATCAGTGACGTGCGGCCCCAGCAGGTGGACACCGAGGATGCGACCACTCCCGACTTCGCAAATCAACCTCACAAAGCCGTCAGATTCTGCGAGGATGCGAGCACGGGGATTGGCCGAGAATGGAAACTGCGTGACCTTGACTTCCGCGCCCTGAGTTCGCGCCTGAGCTTCGGTCAATCCCACGCTGGCGACCTCCGGCCGGGTGAAGATGACATTGGGCACGGAACGGTAATCAACTTGCCGCTGACCGCCGGTCGCATTCTCGGCGGCGACACGGCCATCCACCATCGCCTTGTGCGCCAACATCCAACCGCCAATCGCGTCGCCCACGGCCCAGACGTTAGGCAGATTCGTCGCCAGCCGTTCGTCCACCGCAATGGCTCGGCCGTTCATGCGCAACCCGAATTCAGCAAAGCCCATCCCCTGCGTGTTCGGCCAGCGACCTGTCGCCATCAGCACCCGCTCGCAGTCCGTCGCCGTCTCAGCCCCGGCTGTTTCCGCAAACACCCGCAGCGTCTCGCCGCTGCGCTCAATCCTCTGGACCACCGCGCCCGTCCGGACGTCCATCCCCCGGCGGCGCAGCAATAGATGCAACCGCTTCGCAAT
>JAXDCU010000530.1:0-3911 GCA_034677645.1 Verrucomicrobiia bacterium | reverse complement strand
TCAGTTCCCCATGAGCGGCTCATGCGCGAGTTCAGGAAGGCGGCCAAACGTCACCATTGCCTTTCGGCTTTCTGCCTTCAGTTCCCACAGAGGCGACCGTTTCATTTACCAGGGCGGCGCATGCAGTCACCATTGCCTTTCGGCTTTCTGCCTTCAGTTCCCCGACGAGCACCGAATCGGAAGGAGGACCGATGATCGAGCGGTCACCATTGCCTTTCGGCTTTCTGCCTTCAGTTCCCGCTGTTCAGCACGCGGCTTCCGTACGGCAAGCGCAGGGCGTCACCATTGCCTTTCGGCTTTCTGCCTTCAGTTCCCGTATGCGCGCCGCCTGCAGAGCTCTTGTCCAGGATGTCGTCACCATTGCCTTTCGGCTTTCTGCCTTCAGTTCCCTGAACATAGCGGCCGACGAGGTCAACAAATGCACCGCCGGTCACCATTGCCTTTCGGCTTTCTGCCTTCAGTTCCCTCCGTGTTTGTAACGCGTTGGTGCGTGCGTGTTCAAGAGGTTTCCAGGTCGGGACTGGGTTTTTGGGTGGTGGTAGAATGACGTTCGTGGCGCCATCAAGTCGCGGTTTCTTGCGGCAAGTTGCTGGGACGTGGCCAGTTCCTACTCAGGTCGGGACCCCCTGCCTTTAGCCTGTGGCGAGCTCGCGACCTGGCATCGGCAACCGCAAATAGCCAATGCCTTCACACGAGGTAGCAGACCGCCTTCTCGGAGCAGACCATGGTGCCGGCGGTCAGGGTTTCCTTGGCAGAGCGGGCGTCGATCTTGTAGGCGACGAGGCGGTCCTCGTCCTCGTCGATCTCCTCCAGGAGCTTGAGCCAGAACTCGTCGAACTCGGCCTCTTCGAGGCGGCACTCGAAGACGGAGTACTGAACACGGACGCCATAGTCCTCGCAGACGCCGGCCACGCGCTGAAGGCGCTTGGGGTCCGAGATGTCGTAGGCGACGAGGGTTAGCATCTCTTTCTCGCCGGGTGGCGACTTCTCATAGGGAAGATGGGGGAATGCATCGAACCACCAAGCTGTCATTTAGGAATAGAGACTTGGGGATTGTCGTTTCAGTTCATGAGGAAAGGCTCGAATCTGGCGGGGTCCTCGACCGCGGCCTTGTACATGACCCCCTGTTGTTCGAGTTGCTGCCGGAGAGTGGTGCGGTGCCCCACGCTCTCGCTTAGGAACTGCCGTTCCATACGCCGTTCGTACTGGAGAAAGAACTTTTTGCGTCCCTCTTCGTTCAGGTAAACGCCGCCGTTGCGGGGCTCGAAATGAGCGGCGTTGAGGACCTGGTGACTGAAGAGGTCCAGCGCCAAGGCCTCAACCAGGACCGGCCGGAACGGTTCGATCAGGTCCAAGGCCAGCGACCAGCGGCCGTCCTCGGTCGCGTGCAGGGTGCCGAGGGCGGGATCGAGGCCGTGGCCGTGCAGGAAGGCGACCATCTCGTTGTAGATGATGGTGGCGCCGAAACTGATGCAGGCATTCACGGGATTGAGCGGGGGCCGCGTACTCCGCCGCTCGAACGGGAACTGCTCGGGCAAGAACAGCGCCCAGGTCTGGAAGTAGCGCGCCGTCGCCGCTCCTTCATAGCCGCGCAACTCGTCGATGTTCTGGCTGTTGCGGACGGAGGCGAAAAGCGAGTCGAGCCAGGACAGGGCTTGATCGATTTCCGGTTTGCGACTTGCGATTTGCGATTTGGGGGCCGTGGTTTGGCTTGCCGGCGCCGTTGAATCCTCACTGCGCGAGGCGCCCAGGCGCTGGAGGACACGGCGCTGGTTGTAGAGCTTCGCCACCACAATCCGGCCCGCCATCGGTAGCGCGAAGGTGGGGTCGAGGGTCTTCTGGTACTGGCGCAGCCGGACCAGGCCGTGGTGGTTCTGGGCAGGTAGGAAGTTTCCCAGAAACTGACCTTTCCACGAAAAGAACTGGATCGGAATGCCGCGTCGGAGGATTTCGCCGAGGGCGGGCGAAGTGAAATGGACCTCCTCGCTCGCGATCAGACGGTCCAGGTCGCGCAGGGGAATCTCGCGCAGGAGCTCGTCGCGATCGTCGGCTTCATTGCGGCCGTGAACTTGAAGCCGCTCGCCAACGAGGGAAACGCGGACGTGGGGCTGGTTCAGGCAAGCAGTGGGCATGGGGCAGTTACGTGGAGAGTGAACTGTGTCCGCACCTCCTGTCGGGTGGACAAAACTGTCCGCGCTCTAGTAGGTCCTCCTGTTCGCACGGTCAGATCGAAGGCGGCATCGGTCCAATCGATCGGAACGGGCCGGCGCTGACCGGAGTCATCCCGGCCGCAATCAGCGGGGGTTGTGACCGGGAGGCCTGGTCCTCGGCTCACGCCGCTGAGGGGCTGTTCGCGCGGCTTGGCAACGTTCGCGGTCCTATCCGTTCGCACGCGGCAACCATCGGGCAAGTGGCCGCGGTGGGCGAGCTAAGGGACGTCCGGGGACGTGCCGACGGGGAGTCGCGCGGGACTTCAGTCTTTGATGTTGATGAGCGGGCCGGGGAGGTCCAGGGAGCAGCGGCCCTTTTCGGGCAGACAGTGGGCCAAGGTTGTAGCCTCCCCGCCGTGCTGGCGGAGTTTTTCCCGAATGCCGGACACGAGTTTGCGGATTTCCAGTTCACACCATGCGGCCCGCAGCGAGTCCGTGTGGCGCCAGTCGGCGAAGTTACTTGCAGGGGCCGCGGCGACCACTTGAGAGCGGAAGGCATTCACATCGTCCTCGGCCTCCTTGTAGGCGGCATAGGGCGGTTCACCGTTCTTGGCGCGACGGGCCAGGAACAGCAGCAAGAGGTGTTCGCGCGGTGCAAGTTTGATCGTGGCGCCATTGACCTCAAGCTCTGGTCGCGCGGTGTCCAGTGAAACTCGCAAGTTCTCCACGGCGCGCTGGCGGACGCTATCGCGACAGGTCCCGACCAAGCGGGAGAAGGTGCCGGCTTTGCGGCCCAGTTCGCGCTGGAAGAGGTTCCTCAGCGGCACAAAGGGCACATCCGCCAGGTCAACGCGGGCGGCGGCGGGATCGAACGTCATTTCAGATTTCAGATTAGCAGTTCCGGATTTGGCGTGCCGCACTTTGCAGGTCGGTTTTCGGAGAGCCGGGTTCGCGATCGGACCGCCGGGCTGGCCGGGGAACCAGAAGTCAGGCAGCGTTTCGAACGGTTCATTCACCAACACGTGGGTCAGGCGGTCCGTCTCGCGCCCGACCAACGTCAGGCAGGCATAGAGCAGAGCCCCCATGGTTTTGCGCCCGCCGGCCAGGGAAGCTATGAGACGTGTGTCCGGATTCTCGACGATGGCGCGGACCTGTTCGAGCAGGAAATCGGCGGCGGCCTCGTTGTCGGCGGGCGTGCGGATGTCCACCAGTTCCCGGGAGCGGCCCGTGGCGGGATCGGGGGCGGTGATGATGCGGATGTCATCGGCGGTGGCGCCGAATCGGAGCCGTCCGGTGAGGTCATGGCCCGCGGTGGCCAGGGTGGCGCGCAGCGTGTCCCATGGCGATTGCCCGCCGAAACGCGGGCACGGAGCGAACAATTGCTCTGCAATCCGCCGCCGGCCCTCGACCGTGGTGAGCGCGATGAGGCGCGCGGGAACAACCGGCTCGGCCTCGTGCGCCAGCGCCCAAACGGTCTCGGTGAGGATGCCCGGTGACATGCCGGTGACGGCGAGGAGGATGGTTTCGGACTGAGAGTTTAGGAGTTCGGATTTAGGATTTGAGGCGCTCGACGCGGGTTTCGCGGCGGGTCGCGAAGTTCTTTTCGGTTTCATGGCGGAAGGGAGACTGAGCGTGCCAGACAGGGTGGACGCGCTCAGAGGAGAGGGCAGGTTGCTGGGTTTCATCGTCGAAGACAACGGTTTCGCTTTTCGAAAAGTGCCTCAGCGCGCCCGGCGCCCGGCGAGGATGGCCGGGAGTCGT
>JAXDCU010000529.1:0-6098 GCA_034677645.1 Verrucomicrobiia bacterium | reverse complement strand
ACCGGTTGGCAATTGTCTCCCTGGCGACGGGTCAAAGTGGCGGCTGGGACCCCAACATGAACGCGCTAGTCCGCGCACTGGTCGTCAAGCCCGACGCTGTCTATGTGGGAGGCGATTTCACCACGGTGGGCGGCAAAGCACACCGGTATTTCGCCGTGTTTCCGATCGCACTGGGATTCTTGTCCACCCCGGACAGCACGCAGGTCACCGGCACTGGCGAGTTCGAGGCCACGCTGCAAGTGGCCGACGGCGAACGTCTCATCATCCAGGCTTCCATGGACCTGGTGCATTGGGACAACATCCAAACCAATACTCCGACCGGAACGAGCATTCAGCTCAAGGACGCCGCCCCCACAGTTTCGCCTTACCGCTTCTACCGTGCCCGCTTGGAGCAGTGACGAAGCGGGTAATTGGAGCACGGGTGGCACCCGCACCTGGCTCTCCACCACCCACGGTCAGTCCGAATGCGGCGGCACGCAGAATCTCGCGAGCGTCAACTCCGAGGAAAAACCCACCGAGGGCGTGCTGGCGATGGGGTGGGAGGACACGAGCCGGTATTCGTATAGAGTGGACAGTGAGAGTCCGTCTTCGGCTGGACTAGGTTCTTTTCGTGCCGATCGATACTTGCCATGCCATGTGGAATTGGTATAATCCGACTTAGTCAGGCGCAGGCTCGCAGTCGGAGAACCATCGACCAAGGCTCAGCAAATGAAGCAGTCAGATGCGACCAGCAATCCCTACCCGTCGGAGACCGGTTGTTGCCCGCAATTCGTCCCCGGACCGTGGCAGGAGAGGGAAATCCAGTGGAAAGACAAGCTGTTTGTCAAGGACCGAGTCCGATGTTTTTTCTACATGCCTTTGAACTTCGGGAAGGCCATGGTCCGGAACATGGCGCGCATTGGTCAGGCGGGCGCATTCACTCCGGACGCGCCCATTGTCCTGTCGGAGCACACTTCGAAGTGGAACATGGACATCTATATCGAGGTCACCAAGGAAATCCCCAACGCCGATAATGCGCGACTGACCGGCTCGTTCCTGTCAAAGGTCTTCGAGGGGCCTTTTAAGAACACGGGTGAGTGGTGCAAGCAGATGGAGACATGGGTCCGGTCAAAAGGCAAGACCATCAAACGGCATCTGATGTACTACACGACCTGCCCAAAGTGCGCCAAGCACTACGGGAAAAACTACGTGGTCATTCTCGCCCAAGTCTGAACCACACCAAGACCGCTCTCTTGATTTGCGGCGTCGAGTCCGCATGCCTGAATTCGCGTGTTTTCAGTGTAATCAGTGGTTTGTCCATCTGCATTGTTACGGCTGAAGGCGGAACTCTGACCCGTCGCGAGCCGGACAACGCCGCGGACCATGCAGAGCGGCGGACTGCCAGAGTCCCGCGTTTACGCGGTAAAGCAAGGTTCATGGGGAGCCTTGATGACAAGCGGGTTGTCACGCATCGGGACCATGAACGCGGCCGCCGGTTCATGGGGAGACCAGCAAGCGGTAGTACCCGGACGTGCCTTCTCCGTGATCGGCCATGGTATCGACGAACGATTCCGTCTTGGCCGTTGGCGGGCGCGGTGTCTCGAACGCCGGGCGCGGTTCGAACTCCGCATCGAGGCTTGACTTGAAATGGACCTGATATCGGCGATCGGGCGCTGCCTGCCATGTCATCATGACCCCAAACTCAACCAGTGGCTCAACAAACAACTTGAGAACGGATTCAGCGTCGTGAGGGTCCGTGCCTGCCTGCCATTCCTCGAAGTTCGTGAAACCGTCTTTGTCCTGGTCACCGTCAATCCCGTGCTCACCCTCTGGGTCGATCGGATCGAGCCCGTACCGGACCTCATAGCCGTCGGGCAATCCGTCGTTGTCAGAGTCGGCTAGCATCGGGTCTGTGCCGTGCTCGGTCTCCTCGCCGATAGTTAGTCCGTCGCTGTCCTGGTCCAGATCGGGGCCGATTTCAACTGTCACACCCTGAAGCACGACAGGGTCCAAGCCCGAACCGGTCATCGTCAGTCCCAAATGGCCGCGGTCCAGATAGAGGCGCGGCCACTGAGATGAGGTATCGAATTGGCCTCCCGCGACTACCGCACCGAGCTTGATCCGTCCGCCGTTCCGCAGCCCAAGGTCAGCGAGCGGGATTGCGAGTTCGACAAAGTTCGCGTTCTGCTCACCGGGTACCGGCTTGACCTGTGGCGAACGGTTGAACTGCTGTAGGCGGACACCGTTGAGCGAACTAAATTTCGCGTCGAGCCAGAAGACACCCTGGCCAGTGTTAAGCCCCAGGTTTGTGCTCACAACCTCCGCACAGGGCCAGGAAGTGCAGTCACGAAAGTAGTTCGTGCGGAGAAAACTCCGCGACTGCCTGTCGGCAAACTCGTCTCCAAGCACGCAGGCCAGTGAAGGCGAGAAGTCCGCAAAGTCGAGATTCTCGAGGAAATCGAGTCCGTCAACTCCTTCGCCTTCGGGGTCCACCAGTCCGTTACCAAGACCCGCCAGCGTGCCAACGCCAGAACGGTTGGGCGTTTCGATGAACACGAAAAGGGTGTTGTCAGGGTAGAGCATCACCTGTTCAAAACCGAGGTAGAGATGGTCGTGGTCACGGTTTACCCAGACGCGGCCGAGGTTGGAAGAGTCGCCGGGTAATGTGGGGATGGGCGTTCCGGCGAAGTCGAAGGTCTGGCCGATCAAGTTCCCATCGCCGTCGTCAGCGACAAATATCTCGATTTCCGGTTTGCCCCAGGCGGCTTCAGAAGGCGCGTAGGGTAACGGTGTCCTGCGTATGAACATGGTGTCGAAGACCTGTTCATCATCGGCCAGAGCTTGAATCTGGAGCTGCTCGTTGTCGCCCGATATTCTCACGCATTCGTATCGCGACCAGAACTGCGCGCTTGCGGCGTCCAATTCCGTGAGTCCGTAGAGGGGACCGCCTCCGCCACCGCTTACGATCGAATAGACGCCAGCTACCGGGTTGGACCTTTCGTATGAGTGGGCATGGCCAGATAGTATCATCTGTACGCCGTACCGACTTGCGAGTGGCCAGAGCAACTTGGCCAGCTCCTCGCAATCGAGAATGCCGTTGGCGTTGTAGTCGCGTCGTCGGTGTCCGTTCGAAGTGATCACTGGGTGGTGAAGAAAAACAAACTTCCACGGTTTAGTCGAAGAGGCTAGGTCACCATCGAGCCAGCCCAACTGCGGAGAGCCATTTGTAAGCGCGAACCGTCCGCTCATGATTGGCACGTACAAGCCCACGAGATGCGCCTCACCATGGTCGAACGAATAATAATGCTCCGGGCCAGTGGAGGCCGCGGCGTGGGTTTCGGGGCTGACGTTGTTTGTGGGCATCAGGAAAGCGGCGTAGAAATCCTTCTCAACCCCAATCTCGGTGTCGTGGTTACCGGCCACGACGAAATAGGGGGTGCCACGCATATGGGGGCCATACACACTGAAAAAGCGAATGTCCTCCCGACCGGCCGTGTAAGATGGATAGACCAAGTCTCCAATACCCAAGACAAGGTCTGGATTCGACCCGCGAATCACGTCGGCGATTCTGTATTGAGCTGCCGAGCCTAAGCCCATATCGGCCATTATCGTGAAGCTAAATGGCCCGCTCTCTCGAAGGGTGCGGAAGGTGAAGACCGGAGACAGCGCCCGCTGGCCACCCGCTTGGCTGCTGACACGATAGTAGTAAAGAGTGTCTGGCTCAAGGTTTGTGAGCATCACTTCGTGCGAACAGACAGGCTCGGCATCTCCCGTTGTCTGGCTTGGATTCGTTGTCAAGCCGTACTCGACGAAGCCATCCGCCGGAATCAGGGTCTTCCAGAGAATATGCTGTCTGGAGGCAGAGGTGTTCTGCAAGTAAGGTCCCCGTGTGAAATTCGCAAGCAGCTCCGGCACGAGGGCGGTCGCATGAGCGCTGCTTCCCGCACTATGGTGCCATTGGATCGCCAGGACATTTGCTCCTTCGCGCATGTGCGGGAGGTGATGGCTGCAGTCTATTTCCTCCGGCGTGCCGCGGTCATGTGGTTGCGCCTGGGCGTTAGATGGGACTTGCGTGCCAGGCGGGCCCTCTAGCCCGCGGCGAACTATCTCCACCCCATTGAGCCACGCGACAAAGCCGCCACTGTAATCGATTCGCAGAATCAGCCAGGCGATATCCGCAAGTTGGTCAACCTGGAACCCGCACCGGAGAAACAGGCACTTGTTGGTGTCGAAGCCGGTCAGTGCCGTGGCTTCATAGGAAGAACCGCCGAAACTGAACCCTGAAACCCCGCTTTCCCACGCCCCGTCGTCATAGCCGGGTTGCAGCCATCCCATAGGCGGCGAGCATCCTCCCGTGCTGCATGACTGGTAGCGCCATTCATCACCAACCCGCACCAACGCCAAGTCGTCGGCGCCCGCAAGAACAGCGCCTACGAAGAAAGCGAAAAGCAACTTTCTGAACACGGTCCAAACGATAGTCAGCACGGTGGACGTGTCAAAATCTTCAACGCGGCCACCCGTTCACCCAGTGCGCCTAAAGAGTGGAAAAAGGCGTGCGCCAGCCGCAAGGGCTGGCGCACTCTCTCGGACAGGGCGGGGAAGCTGATCGCCAGTGTCCTTGAGAAAGCCCATCATCTGTCGTTCGATCCGGGTCACGCGGACAGCGAGACCGCGTCACCCAATAAGAGTTGGAGACGATATGGTTGAAAATGTTCAAAGAAGCGCCGATTGACTGCATGCGGATGGATGGCTAACGTCAACTCCCAGAGGAAACAAATGTCATGCTCGAAGTGATCGAGAAGCTACTCCTTCTACAGGAACGGGACCGGCAGATCAGCCAGGTCGAGGCGGAGCTTGGCGACATCGATCCTCATAGGCGACTGGCCCGCGAGAAACTCGAGTCGGCGAAGGCTAGGTCCGATGCGCTCAGACTGCTCGTCAAACAACTTGAGAGCGAGCGGGACAGGCTTGACGTGGATGTTAGAGAGAGGAAAACGCTTATCGAGAAGTACACGCTCCAGCAGTTCCAGACCAAAAAGAACCCTGAGTACCAGGCGCTGGCACATGAAATCCTGACTTGCAGGACCCAAATCGACCAGATTGAAGACAAGGAACTTGAAATACTCGTGCAAATCGACACCGCCCAGGCGCAGGTGTCCGAAGCCGCCGCCATGATCCAGGAAATGCAAAGGGAAACAGAGGAGCGGTTGGCCACGTTCGCGGAGCGAGATAAGAACTTAAGAAGCCAGCTCGCCGATCTGATCCGCGGCAGGAACGAGCTGGCCGCGGCTGTCGACGGCGGAATGTTGCCCCGTTACGAACGCCTGCGCAAAGCCAAAGGTCACACTGTGGTTGTCGGCGTCGAACACGGCGTTTGTGGAGGTTGCCACATGAAAATCCCAGCCCAGATTGTCGTTGGCTGCCAAGCTGATCAACAGGTCATGCTCTGTCCGAACTGCGGCAGGGTGCTTTACTATGCACCGGGCATGGACCTTGCCGTTGCCGAGTAGAGCGCCGACACTTCCCTCCGCGACCCGAAGTCACCCTCCAAGAGCGTAAGAGCCACACCGGCCCACTTGCAAGTAACGCGCGAATCGTTTACTGTCCAACTGCTCCGAGAGGGCGGAGGTTCGCTCCCGGCTTCCGGCTGGGGGAGGAAAGTCCGAACTCCACAGGGCACGATGCCGTATAACCCGCGTCTAGAACGCGGGATGTATGCGGGAGGCGTTTCCGTGAGGAACGCCGACGGAAAGCGCAACAGAAAACAAACCGCCGGCCTTCCCAAAAGGAATGTCGGTAAGGGTGAAAAGGTGGGGTAAAAGCCCACCGCTCCGCGCGCAAGCACGGAGGCACGGCAAGCCCCATCGGGAGCAAGGCCAAATAGGGGACCGCTGGCGCGGCCCGCGCCGCGCGTCGGAAATCACCGACGCCGGTCCTGGGTTGGGCTGCTAAGACAAATGAACCTCTCCGCCAGCTTCACGGGAGAAGCTGGCGCAGACAGAATTCGGCTTACAGCCTTCTCGGAGCAATTCTCCGCCAGATGGCGCGTTGTTTTGCCGTTTGCGAGGACGAGAGAGCGAAATAGCTTTTTGGCCATGCTGGGACTGACCGATCGTCAG
>JAXDCU010000528.1:0-9666 GCA_034677645.1 Verrucomicrobiia bacterium | reverse complement strand
ACGCTCCGTGTGGAAGCAGTATTCAAAGACGCAAAGCTGCCAGCCAATCTACTGCCTGGACTCTCAGCCGATCTGGAAATAGTCCTCGACGCTCGCGAAGATGTGCTGCGCGTGCCCACGTATGCGTTGATGGAGGGAAGCAGGGTCCTTGGCATCAGCAACGGCCGGCTTGTAGAGAAGAAGGTCGGCACTGGTCTGCACAACTGGAGCTACACCGAAATCACATCCGGCCTTTCCACCAACGAAATGGTGGTTGTGTCGTTGGACCGGCCCGAAGTCAAGGCGGGAGCCCGCGCCGTGGTTAGCGGGGAGGTGTCGAAGTGATCGAATTGACGGGGATCAGCCGTACCCATGTCGTCGGTGGCAACCCGGTTCATGCACTGAAGGAAGTCCATGTCCGTATTGAAACGGGCGAGTATGTGTCGATCATGGGACCGTCTGGGTCGGGTAAATCCACATTGCTGCACATACTTGGTTGTCTGGACCGGCCGACGGCCGGGTCCTATCGGTTTGGAGGGCAGGAAACGGCCCGGTTGACGGAGGTCGAGTTGTCGCGCCTGCGCCGCCACCAGATCGGCTTCGTGTTCCAGTTCTTCCATCTGGTGCCGAGGCTCACCGCGGCGGGCAATGTCGAGCTGCCCATGGTGTTCGCCGGGGTGGACCTGGAGGAGCGGGAACATCGAGTCCGCCAAGTCTTGGAGGTCGTAGGACTGACTGCGCGCGCCACGCACCGACCAGATCAGCTTTCTGGAGGCGAACAACAGCGTGTGGCGATCGCGCGCGCCGTGGTGATGAGTCCCGCCCTTCTCTTGGCTGACGAACCAACTGGCAATCTCGACAGCGCATCGGGTCGGGAGATTGTCAACCTGATCGAAAGCATGAACCAGAAGGGCCTGACACTCGTGGTGGTCACTCATGACCAGGGAATTGGCGAGCGGGCCCGGCGCCAAATTCGCCTGGCCGACGGCGAGGTGGTCTCCGACCAACGGCGCGACGGCACTGGCATGGCTGAGAGTGGGCATCCAACAAGCGCGGATGGCGCATGAGACTCAGCGATCTTTTGCGATTCGCCGGCGGGGCTTTGCATGGTCATCGCTTGCGCACGGTTCTCTCCGTGCTTGGGGTGGCGATCGGCGTGGCTTCGGTGATTCTATTGACTGGTCTTGGCGAGGGAGCGCGTCGGTATGTTACCGGCGAGTTTGCATCGCTAGGCGCTAATCTGCTCATCGTCATCCCGGGCAAAACCGAGACCAAAGGCATGGCGCCGCTTATCAACACGGCTCCCCACGACCTGACACGACAAGACGCTGAAGCAATCCTCGAACGAGTCCGTTCCGTCCAGCGAGTCGCGCCGGTCGTTATTGGAACGGCGCGGGCCAACGCGGCGGAGCGCACTCGCGAGATTACCGTGGTTGGCACCACGCGCGATCTTCTCGAGATAAGACATCTGAAAGTCGCCAGGGGACGCTTCCTGCCACGGGACGTTCCCGAAGCAGCGTTGTGTGTCTTGGGCGCGCGGGTCGCCAGGGAATTGTTTCCGGACCAGAATCCTTTGGGCCAGTTGGTCCGGGTTGGCGAATGGCGATTCCGGGTAATAGGCCTGATGGCGCCGCGAGGCACTTCGATCGGGCTGGATTTGGACGAAATCGTGGCGATTCCGGTTGACACCGCCCTGCGAGTTTTCAACCGCACCAGTCTGTTCCGGATTCTGGCGGAGGTGAGATCGCGCTCTGATTTGGATGGAGCCGAGCGCGCGGTTCTGGCGTTGTTGCGCGAGCGGCATTCAGGTCGGGAAGATGTCACCGTCATGACGCAGGATTCGGTGCTTGCCACGTTCAATCAGATACTCGGCGCGCTTACAGCCGCGCTGGTCGGCATCGCCGCGATTTCACTCGGCGTGGCCGGCTTAGGCATCATGAACGTGATGTTGGTTTCAGTCTCGGAGCGAACCCGAGAAATCGGTCTGCTCAAGGCGATCGGCGTAACGCCCTCGCAAGTTACAGCGGTCTTCTTGGTCGAGGCCGCGATTCTGTCCTCGGCGGGCGGGTGTGTGGGCTTGCTCGCCAGCGTGGGCGTGGAACGGTTGTTTCTGCGGCTTTACCCTGATTTCCCGATTCAACCGCCCGGATGGGCGATAGCTTCGGCGCTGGCAGTGTCGTTTTCAGTGGGACTGATCTTTGGGATACTGCCGGCCAGGAACGCGGCGCGCCTGGACGCCGTTCAGGCCCTCATGAGGCGCAAAACATGAGCTTTCAAGACCTGTTCCGGCTCGCCTGGCAATCAATGTGGTTCCATCGCCAGCGGTCTTTCCTGACCTTGCTCGGGATTCTAATCGGGATCGCTTCGGTAATACTACTGACCTCAATCGGAGAAGGGACACGCGTCTATGTGCTCTCGGAGTTCACTCAATTCGGCACCACTCTCGCCGCCGTGAATCCGGGCCGAATCGAAACCTCGGGAGCACCCGGCGCATTGGGAGTCACGGTGAATCCACTGACCCTGGAGGACGCGGCAGCCCTCGATCGAATTCCTGGCGTCGAGCGAGTCGCCCCCGTCGTCATGGGCGCCGCGGAAGTGGAGCACGCCGGTAGAAGCCGTAACGTGTTCGTGTACGGCGTGACATCTTCCTCGCCTGAAGTTTGGCGCATGCGCGTGCGCGGCGGCAGATTCATTCCAGAGATGGATTGGCGGCGCGGCGCGCCACTGGCCGTCCTGGGACCGAAGTTGAGCCGGGAACTTTTTGGCGATCAGACTTCGCTCGGTCGCCATGTGCGCATTTCAGGGCAACGTTATCTTGTGATCGGAGTGATGCAGCCAAAGGGACAGTTTCTCGGATTCGATATAGACGATAGCGCGTACATACCCGTGGCGGAAGCCGGGCGCTTGTTCAATCGTCTGGACCTTCATGAGATTGACGTTCTCATCGCTAACTCCTCACTCATCGATACGGTGGTCGGGCGCATCAAGAGGACACTAATCGAACGGCATAACATGGAGGAGGATTTCACCATCACCACGCAGACCGGCATGCTTGAGAGTCTCGACCGGATCATCCGGATCGTCAGTCTCGCCGTGGGCGGGATTGGAGCGATTTCCCTGCTTGTGGGATCGATTGGTATCCTGACCATGATGTGGATTTCGGTCAATGAACGCACTTCTGAGATCGGGCTGGTCAGGGCTATAGGCGCCACGTCCACTCAAGTTCTCCTGCTTTTTCTTACTGAAGCAATCCTGCTCTCCACCGTGGGTGGAGTGCTCGGTCTGGTGGCAGGGATTGGTCTGGCTCAGGCGTTGCATGTCTACTTGCCCGCGCTGCCGGTCAGCACGCCCGTTGAGTTCGTGCTGCTGGCGCTGATCGTCAGTTTGTTGGTTGGAGTCGGCAGCGGTTTGCTGCCCGCCCGCCGCGCCGCCGCGCTGGACCCCGTCGTTGCCTTGACTGAGGAGTAAGAGACGCCCAAACACTCGGCGTTGGCAGTGCAAGGCTCTTGCGGAGCCGGCTGAAAGTGAGGGTGAGCCGTGCCGCGCGCGCCTCGCCGGGGCGCCGTCCCGCGGCGCTTGGCTGAGGCTCAAGGGCAAGCGGACTTGCGCTTTTGTCGGGAGTGCGGAAACTTCCTGGCGGTCGTGGGTATTAAATAACGTCATCGACAATGGCACAATTCGCTTACAAAGCACGCAAGCGGTCAGGGGAACTGGTGCAAGATGTGGTTGAAGCATCGGACCGCGCGGCGGCGCTTGGTCAGATCGAGCGGCTTGGTTTGTTTCCGGTGGCGGTGGATGGGATACGGGGCGGTGGTGCGGCAAAACCGGAGCGGGCTTCAGCGAAGGGAGGCTCATCCACTCCGTTGCTGCCCGCGGCATTGCGCGAGCTGCTCCGGCACCAACGGCGTCCCAAGCTGCAGGAACTGGCGACGTTCACGCAACAGTTGACCAACCTGCTTCGGGCCGGCATGCCATTGGCCTCGGCCCTCAACAGCATGTCACACTTGGTGTCGAAGGGCATTCCGGCTGATGTGGGCAAGCGACTCAGGCAGGACGTGATGGAGGGCAGGAGTCTGTCGGACGCCATGGCCAAGCAGCCGGTGGTTTTTTCCAGCCTATACGTCAACATGGTCCGGGCCGGAGAACAGAGCGGTGCGCTTGTCGATGTCTTGCAGCGCTTGGCTGGCCATTATGAGCGTTTTGCTGAAGTCCGCCAGAAGTTCGTTTCCGCTCTGATTTACCCCGCTATCGTCTGCTGTGTCGGGCTAGTGATCATGTTCTTCTTCATGACAGTGATGCTGCCCAAGTTCACCGCCATGTTCGAGACGATGAACGTTCAGTTGCCAGCGGCCACGCAGGCGCTGATCGGGATCAGCCATTTCCTGAAGGGATACTGGTGGACACTGCCAATATTGGTGCTTGTTATGATCACGGCGTTCAACCGCTACCGGGCCACCGAAGCAGGGCGACGCGCGGTTGACCGGCTGATGATGCGCGCGCCTGTGTTTGGCCAGGTCGTTCAGCTCAACATGTTTGGCCAGTTCGCGCGCACTCTTGGAACGCTGCTGCAGAACGGAGTGCCCGTGCTCACCGCTCTGAAGATCACCGAGCAGATCATACCCAACGTTATCATCCGTGAAGCTGTCGCGCGGACGCGCGAGGAGGTGACCGACGGCAAGACCATCGCGCAGCCGCTGGGCCGAAGTCAGGTTTTCCCGCAACTGATGATCGACCTGATCCGGATTGGCGAGGAGACCGGCGATGTGCCCGGTGCTCTCAACAATGTTGCTCAAACTTACGAAAACGAACTCGGGGTCGCCCTCCGCGTCATGACGAATCTGATCGAGCCGGCTTTGATCATCGTCATGGCTCTTGGGGTCGGGTTTCTGCTGTTCAGCGTGCTTTCAGCCGTGTTCAGCATCACGGCTAACATTGCTCGGTGAATCTCTCATGAGAACGGTGTCGCGGTCCCGTCGGCTGCGTCCTGGGCGCGTGAGCGCCCGTGCATTCACGCTTTTCGAGACGCTCATTGTCCTGGCGCTGATGGCGATTATTGTTTCGATTGGCATGCCGTCCTTCCTTTACGCCGTGAGAAAGAGCCCGCTGCGCCAGGCGATGAGCGATCTGGAGGAGGCCTGCCACGGAGCGCGACTGATGGCCATCCTCTCGGGCGCGCCTTCCGAGCTGGTGATTCGCGCGGCGGATGGCACGCTCACGGTCCGCCGCGTCCAGGAAACAGCTCCGGAAAACGGCGAGCCGCTCGTGCCATCACCTACGGATGGAGACCCTCACGGCGAGGCGGTGGCGCCGACCGGCGTTGCGCCGTCATTGTTCAAGCTCCCTGAGACTGTGGCATTCAAGACGCTGGTGGTGAACCTCGAAGACATGATGGACAGCGCCGAAGCGCGAGTGCGATTCTATCCCAACAGCACCTGTGACGCGTTCAGTGCGTCGCTGTTATCCGAAGACAACGAGGAGCGAGTTATCACTCTGGAAGTGACGACCGCGCGCGAGTATATCGAGGTAGTCCGGTGAAGACGCGAGGCAAACCACGGCGGGGTGAGGAGGGTTTTCGGGCATTCACGCTCCTGGAGGTCTTGATCGCTTTGTCGATATTCTTCGTCGCTGTCTTCGCCATCCTGGACGTGGTGGTGCAGAACCTCCGCATCGCTCGCGGGTTGCGGCTTGGCGAGATCGATTTCAGTTCAGTGGCGGCCGAACTGGCCATGACCAACAGGCTCACGGAAGGAGTGATGTCTGGCGATTTCGGCGATCTGCGACCGGGCGCATCCTGGACGGCGGAGACGCAGCTTTACTCGTCAAACGGGCTATTCCGAGTGGACATAGTGGTTGACTGGCCCGAGAACGGGCTGGCCAGGCAGCGCAAAGCCAGCATCTTGCTGTATCGTCCGGACTCGCCCAACCCGGCGTTTGGGAGATGAAAACGATCGCCAAACTGACACCCGAACGGCCCAGTGGTCCATGGCCGAGCGGACGTCTGGTGCGAGCGGTCGTGAGAAACACGCGCCCGGCGCGCGCGAGCGCCGGATTCACCATCATCGAATTGATGTTGGCGATTGGCATTTTTTCGATGGTTGTTGCGGCGATCTACTCGACCTACAGCGCAATTCTACGGTCGGCTAAGGCGGGAAACGATGTTGCGGCCGACATGCAACGAAGCCGCATCGCCGCGCGGACGATCGAAGACGCTTTGGTTTCGGCCATTATGTTCCCGAGCAATCCGGCGTTGTACGCTTTTCTGGCCGACGGAACGGGCGATTACGCGCTGCTGAGCTTCGTAGCCCGCCTTCCCCGGTCATTTCCCGGAAGCGGATATTTTGGCGACCAGGTCGTGCGGCGCGTGACATTCGCGGTCGATAACAGCGGGTCGGACGGGGCCAAGCTTGTGCTGCAGCAGACCCCGCTCCTGCAAACGAATCTGGCGACCGGCACCGAGCACACCATTGTTCTGGCGCGCGATATTATGTCGTTCATTGTCGAGTTCGCCGAACCGAAAGGGAACGGGTACGAATGGTCCACCGAGTGGTCACGCACGAATCAATTGCCGACGGTGGCCAGGTTCGCTCTGGCATTCGGACGGTCCGACAAGTCTGGCAAACCAACCGAGTTGGCTCTTCGCACCGTGGGTCTGCCGAGTGTGGCCGTGCCGCGTGATTCCCAGACCATGCCCGCGCGCGTAATCCCTGGCCAGGTCCCAGGGGTCGGACCTGAACAACCTGAACAGCCAGGTGGCGAGGGGCAAGCGACACCGCAACCAGTCGCGGCTCCGGGTGTGGGAAGAGGGGGCGGGCGGCGCTCGCCTCGACGCATGCGCCGCGGCGGAACGGCAATTGGCGGCGGCTGTCGTGCCGGCGTGGTTGACACCGACACTGCTTCTTCCGCGACGGCAAGGAGGGCGACTCAATCGCGACAGCGATGCGACACAGACGGTTTCGCCATCATTCTGGTGCTGATAGTAATCACGGTGCTGGGCATACTTGCCGCCGGTTTCGCATATGCGATGAAGGTCGAAATCCGCCTTTCGGCCAACGCCGGCAACGATTCCGAGCTCGAATGGCTGGGCCGGTCCGGAGTTGAGCTTGCGCGCTATGTTTTGGGTCAGTCGATGGGGGCGCCATACACTTCTTTGCATCAGCTTTGGGCTGGCGGACCTGGCGGACCCAACGAAACCAACTCCGTGCTGATGGACATCGACCTCCAAAACAACCAGCTCGGCGATGGCCGGTTCTCGGTCAAGATCGTCGATCTGGAACGACGGTTCAACATCAACTCGGGCATCCCGAACGCGGAGAAACTGCTCATCCTCAATCGTGCGTTGACATTGATGGGCGTTGAAGCAGGAGAAGCGGAGACAATCCAGGACTCCATTCTGGACTGGATCGACGTCGATGACAATCCACTGCTCAGCGGGACCGAAGGCGGATTCTATCTTGGGTTGGAGCGGCCTTATTCGGCCAAAAACGGGCCGATCGACGACCTCGCTGAACTTCTCCTGGTGCGCGGTGTCACTCCGGAAATCTACTGGGGCCCCAGGGCCTACGGCCACCAACTCCAGCTTCTCCGGCCAGGCGCCAGAGAAACACCAGCCGACACACTCCAAACATATCCGTTCGGTCTCGTCGACGTGTTCACGCCACTCTCTAATGGGCGAATCAACATCAACACGGCCCCAATTCACGTCCTCCAACTACTGCCAGGCGTCGACGAGAACGTCGCGGCCAACATCATCCGCGCGCGCGCGGGACCGGACGGGGCCGAAGGGACGGAGGATGACACGCCGTTCTTGAACGTCGGCGGACTCAACCCGGCATCCGTCCCGGGCATCATACCCGAGATGCTTGGGCGCTACGCCGCTGTCTGTTCAGTGCAGAGCGGAACCTTCGAGGTGACCGTGGACACGTGGATCGGAAACTCCCGGCGCACGTTCGTGGCCATCGTCAGGCGAAACAACGCCCGGCAAATACCGGTGCTCCAGTTCAGTTGGCAATGACAAATCGTCAACTAACCCCACTCCAGTCCAAGTCAAAACACGCGCCGCTCGGAACTTCAAACCGGCTACTCTTCATAACAGGCACTGACACTGGCGTCGGCAAGACGGTGCTGAGTGCGCTTCTGCTCTGCCACTTGCGCGCCACTGGCTGCCGCGCGCTTGCCATGAAACCGATCGCCACCGGAAATCCCGCTGACGCTGACTTGTTGGACCGCGTTCAGGACGGCGCATTGCCGCGTGCGTTGCTCAACCCTTTCTTGTTTTCCGCCCCAGTCGCCCCGTTGGTCGCCGCGCGAGCTGCTCGTCTCCGCGTCCGGATGAGCGACGTGGCCAACCGAATCCGAGAGGCCGCGGACAGATGCGACCTATTGCTCATCGAAGGGTGTGGCGGTCTGCTGACGCCATTGGGGGATGGGTTCACGCTGCTCGATATGATCCGCGTATTTCGGGCAAGCGTCGTGTTGGTGGCGCGCAACCGGCTTGGTGTGCTCAATCGCGTGCTGTTGTGCTGGCAAGTTCTGGCCTGCTCCGGTGTGTCTCGGATTGCGGTTGCACTCATGGCAACGGGCACGCCCGACCGGTCCGCTCACTCCAATGCCGAAACTCTGCGAGAGATTACACACGCTCAGACGCTGATCGAGATTCCTCACCTTGGCCGCGTCAGACAACGACCGGCCTGCATCCGAACAGCGACTGCTCGCCTGCACAACCAACTGTCCGCGCTTGCCACGTTCGCGTGGGGGAGAGGACGACGGCGAGCGGCCGCGGTTCACTGATGAGACCTGTGCTGTGGAATAGGTTCATGGTCCCGATGCCCTGTTCCGCGCGTCTGGGCGTCTCGGCGCGCGACCGTCTCGGTGAGCGCATCTGCTGGTGTTTTCCGCGAGGGCACGGAAAACCGAAAACTTTCCAAACTCCAGACTGTCGGCGGTTCATGGAAAGCCTCCTTGTTCCTGTGAACACGCTTTGGCGCCATGAACCTTGCGGTAGGGCGACGCTCCCGCGGAGCCGGGCCGCGATATACCGCACAGGCTGTGAGCGGCTCGGCTGGAGCCTCGCCCTACCGGGGAATGCATCTGGTTCATGGGGAGGCAACGGAATTCCCGATCTCATCTCTTCGGGACGGAGTTCGCTTGATCGGTCCGCGATTAGGCGCTGCGTTTTCGAGTCGTGCGTGGGATGCTGCGAACCAGTTCGAGCAACGGCGCGGGAGCGTTACTCTCGTCGAAAGTGAGCGTTCGAGGCGTCCCTTTGTCCGGGACGACTTGGAGCTTGTACTGGAAGCGGTCAGGTTGGTTGGCGGTCTCAGGCCGCTTTGGTAGATCGAAGAAACGAGCCTCGTCGAGCAAGCGTCGCAGTCGCTCCGCCTCCGCCGTGGACAGGTCCGTCGTATCGACGGTGACAGGCGGGCGCTGGATACCCGCGAATCCTCCAGACTTCGAGAGGGTCAATCGCATGGCAGGGAGCCGAGACCGGCCATTAGGGTCGGCTTAGTGGTCATGAACGCAAATACGATGACGTTCGTTGCGCCCAATTTGGCCTGCGGCGCGGCGCGACGAGGGAGCATATCCGCAGCGATACGCGACCGAGGAGCAACAAAGCCACGGGCCAAATTCGGCGCAACCCGCAGGGCGGCAGTCCTTTTGGGCGCAGGCTTCGTTGCTCGCTCCTCACAG
>JAXDCU010000527.1:0-2583 GCA_034677645.1 Verrucomicrobiia bacterium | reverse complement strand
TAAGCCTTGGCGTGGCGGCACAAGGAACAGCCTGGCAGCGAGTACACAATAACTGGACGGCCGTTTGACTCCATCGATTCCCCCCGGCTCTCCTGCGCCCGATCACCAAATCACGTTTGCTCCTCCGAACACCGAACAACCGCCTCGACCAGGTTGGTGGAGCCGAGGGGAGTCGAACCCCTGACCTTCTCATTGCGAACGAGACGCTCTACCAACTGAGCTACGACCCCAACCAAAACCTACCTGGCTTCTTCGCGAGACCAGAAACGCTTCCCCAAAATATATCAATAGCCGTGCAGGACAAGGCCAAAAAACTGGGGCGCCTTTCAGTTTCACATGCCGGTTTCATGTGGCATCTTAGTGGCCAGCGCAAATCGTGTGCGAGTCCTGCTGATCAACTCAAACCGAATGAAACCGGCGGTGGCGCCGGTCGGGCTCGATTACCTTGACGACGCACTCGGTTCCGCCGGGCACGACGTCCAGCTTCTGGACCTTTGTTTTGAGAATGAACCGCTCACTGCCCTCGATTCGGTAGCGCGACGCGATACTCCCGATGTCATCGGTATCAGCATACGGAACACAGACGACTGTTACCTAGCGGGGCAGGCATTTTTCCTTCCGGAAGTGCGCGATCTGATTGCGCGGCTCCGTGGGTATTCCGACGCGCCAATCGTGGTTGGAGGCGTCGGCTTCTCGGTTGCGCCCGCGCGGATACTCCAGTTCTGCGGCGCCGATTTTGGCATAGCCGGCGAAGGAGAACGATCGTTCGTCCAACTGCTGGAATCGATGGCCAGACCAGAGACCCTGCGCCGGGTCCCCGGCCTCTGCTACCGAGATGGAGAATCTGTCCGCCTAAATCCCCTCCAACCGCTCGACCTTGCTGAACTGCCACCGCGGCGCCGGGCATTGGTTGACAACCGACGATATTTCCGCGAAGGCGGCCAGGGCGGCTTCGAGACCAAGCGCGGCTGTCCGATGCAATGCTGCTATTGTGCCGATCCGATCGCCAAAGGCGCGAGCACCCGGTTGATGCCGCCGGAACATGTGGTCCAAGAACTGAGGGCGTTGCTGGGGCAGGGTGTGGACCACCTGCACACCTGCGACAGTGAGTTCAACCTCCCGCCCGACCACGCGCTGGCTGTTTGCGAAGCCATCACTCAGGCCGGTCTCGGCGACAGAATCCACTGGTATGCCTACTGCGCTCCTGTGCCGTTCGACAACGATCTGGCTGCCGCCTGCAGACGCGCCGGCTGCTCAGGCATCAACTTCGGTGTCGACAGCGGATCGGACGCCATGCTGGCGCGGCTAGGGCGCAATTTCTGCGTCACCGACATTCGGAGCACCGCCGCGGTCTGCCGTCGGCATGGGATTCCGTTCATGTTCGACCTGCTCATGGGCGGCCTGGGCGAGACAATCGAAACCATTTCGCGGACAATCGCTCTGATGCGACAGATCAATCCAGATTGCGTCGGGCTTTCGATGGGAGTGCGCCTTTATCCGGGCACGCAGCTCGCCAATCAGGTCCGCGCCACAGGCGACCTCGCCCTGAACCCGGCCGTGCGCGGCGTGACCGCGGACAACGCGGACCTGCTCGCGCCTCTCTTTTACGTGTCGCCAGAGATCGGCCGTGACATAACCGCCGTGGTCAGGGAGCTGGTGGCGGGAGATGCGCGCTTCTTTCTGCCGGCGACTGACGGAGCCAACCAAGGCTACAACTACAACGACAACCAGGTGCTCGTCGACGCGATCGCCAACGGCGCCCGTGGCGCGTATTGGGACATCTTGCGGCGCATGCGCCACCCAGCCTGAGGCCACACAATGCGCCTCTCGCGCCAAGTATTACTCAGCCCCCATTCGCCCTTGACCCTGAAGAAAAAGCCGACAGATTCCCCGATTGTGACCGCCAACAATGCCCTAACCTCACGCCAGCGAGTTCTAACTGCTCTGGACCATCGTGAACCGGATCGAGTGCCAGTCGACCTCTCAGGCCATAGGTCCTCCGGAATCGCCGCCATTGCCTATGCAAAACTCAGACAACACCTCGGTCTCGGTGCGCGACCGATCCGCGTCTACGACCCCGTCCAACAGCTCGCCGTTGTTGACGAAGATGTCTTGGCTCGGTTCGGTGTCGACACCATCGAGCTGGGACGCGCTTTTGCGCTGGAGGACAAGTGTTGGCAGGAGTGGGTGTTGCCTGATGGCACGCCGTGCCTAATGCCGGCCTGGGTCAACCTCCGCCGCGAAACAAACCGCTGGGTAATCGTCTCGCCCGGTGGACGCGTGATCGCTCAGATGCCAGATGGCGTCCTCTACTTCGAACAGACATGGTGGCCGTTCGCCGATCGTGACGACCTTGCGCACATCCCCGATTATCTTTCAGAGAGCATGTGGACTGGGATCGCTTCTCCCCCAGGTCCGCTCGCAGCCGGTGACGGAGGTTCCGAATTGCTGGCCGACGGCGCGCGCCGACTGCGCGCCCAGACCGACCGCGCCCACATCGGCCTGTTTGGCGGCAACCAGCTCGAGATGTGCCCGTTCTTGTATCGAAACGACCGGTACATCCTGCTATTTGCGGGGGAGCCG
>JAXDCU010000526.1:0-5084 GCA_034677645.1 Verrucomicrobiia bacterium | reverse complement strand
TGGCTCCCTACACCGCCGCCCAGAAAGAGAGCGAGCGTCTTTGGCTCCTCCTCAATGGCACGCTGCCATGCTCCGGGATAGTCGCCGCTGAATTGCACGACATCGGCTGACAATACCGTCGCATGCGCGGCATAGTTGCCGATCACGGCGCGGTCGCCGTCTTCCTGGACCAGATGAAGAACCCGGAAAGTGCTCTCGACATTTCCTTTATCTCCAACCAGTCGATTCCTCACGAAGTTCGTTGCCGCGAACGAAGTCGCGCCGGCCTGAGCGGCCGTTAGGTCAGTAATCGCGGCACGCGCGGCCCCCGCGAGTTGGCTCGCGAACCACTCACGCGCGCCGGGTTGGAAGTCGCCAGCGAACGCTTCACCCACAAAGCCCTCGCCCCATCCGCCTATGCTCGCGTGTGTGTGCGTGGCGCCGAAGTATAGCTGGTCTCGCCTAATTCCAACCGGTTTCAGCAGGTCCGTGGCGGCTTCGGCGACTTCGCGAGGGACTATGAGGGCGTCGGCGCTCACGATCACACCAGTGCGTCCAGCAACCGCGAGTGCCACGGCCTTGACCCAGAGATCGTCGTGAGTGCCCGTGGCGGGCTGGCCCTTGCGCTGGCCGTAGCCAGCCAAAGGCAATGACCGAAAAACACCATGCTTGGGATCGTCCTGATCCGCCCCCACCGTCGGCGTGAGGAGTGCGCGACCAAATCCGGCGCGGAGATTCCCCGTGAGGGTGTTTGTTTGCTGTTGCAACGTCAACAGGGTAGCCCTGAGTTCCGACGCCAGCGGGCTTTGCGCCCAAGATGAGCGATTCACGGGCGCCACTGAGACGACCAGCAACACGACCGACAAGGCCAGGCCCGCCGCCACCACGCGGAACGCTATGTGCAACAGCCTTTTCATGCGGTGCGCGCCCGCGGCCAACACTGCCCGGCTCGGCTAACTCCAGGTGCGGCGTCCCAGCGTCTGAGCCAAGTGCGGCGTGAAGAGTCTCGGTTCCAGGAGGAACGAGTCATGGCCTTTGTCCGTGTGCACTGTTATCCACATCACAGGCACCTTGGCTCTCTTGAGCAGGTGCACCAGTTTGGCCTGCTCGGCGGTGTGAAACGACAGGTCCGAATCCATGCTGAACACCAGGAATTCCTGATGGCGACAGCGCCTGAAGAGTGAGAGGAACCCTCTCGCGCCGGCCTCGCCAACTAGGTCGAACCACTGCCAGGCGTCGATGATGCGCAAGTAGGTGTTGGCATCGAATCGCTGCACAAACTTCTCTCCTTGATGCAACATGTACGATTCGACCGGGTGATTCATCTCGTACCAGCCATGTGGCGGTTTGTGGCTGACCACTTCGCCCCTTGCGCGTTCCCTGAGAGCGTCATGTGAAACAAAAGTCTTGTGGGCGATCCGGCGCGCCAATGCCAAGCCAACATCCGGCTTCCGTCCATCGTAGTAGCCACCCCCCCTGAAATCAGGGTCCGCTTCAATGGCGGTGACTTGTTCGAAGTTGAGAATGCGCTGGTAAACCGTCGTCTCAACGCCGCTGCCGATAGGGATGACAATTCGAACACGGTCCGGATAGCGGGCGGCGGTCAACAGGCTCAAGAATCCACCGATCGACGTGCCAATAACGGCATGCAACTGTCGGATGCCCAGATGATCAAGCAGGAGCATCTGCGAATCGACAATGTCACTCATCCGCAACACTGGGAATGCCGGACCCCACCGCTTGCCGGTGGCGGGATTGATTGAGGCCGGACCGGTCGAGCCGTAGCACCCGCCCAGGTAGTTGACGCACAAAACGCAAAACTGCCGCGTGTCCAGGGCCTTTCCCGGCCCGATAAACCCGTCCCACCAGCCTGTGCGCATCTCGTCCGTCCATCTGCCGTCCAGACCCGGAACGTGGGGGTTCAGGCCCGCGGCATGCTGGCTGCCAGTCATGGCGTGGTAAAGCAGGATCACATTGGACATGTCACTGTTCATTCGGCCATACATCTCGTACGCGAGAGTGAACTTTGACATAGCCGGTCCTACGCGCAGGCGGAGCGGGCGTTTCGAGTTGTTGAACTCGAAGAACTCCGTGCGCACGGTGTCGCTTGAGCGTGTCATAGCGTCGGCCGACAGTCTGAAGCAGGCCAGCGGCAAGCGCAAGCGCATGCGGCCCGCCCTAATCATCGCGTAAGGCGCCAGCAGTTGACTAATCTCACCACGAAGACACCAAGAACCGAAGGAACAGCGGTCAGCATGCCCAATTCTGTTCTATAGGGAATAGCCAAACGCCCATGCTAATCTCGGGGCTCTCGGCTCTCCTTAACGGACTTCCCGAGCTTCGTGGTGAGCTTAGACGAGGGTTTTGCGACCCGCCGCCGGAAGAGCTGCTGGACATTGTTGGCTGGGAGTGTAGAAAAGGCGCTTTAAATGGCGGGTCAAAGCGCCAGGCGCGCCGACGCGAAACTCGGGCCATGCTTGGCGATTCACGGACGCGAAGAAAGCACGCGCACATGCACATAGTGGTCTGCGTCAAGATGGTTCCGGACACAACACAAGTCCGGATCGATCCAGTCACGAACACGCTGATCAGAAAAGACGTGCCATTCATCACCAATCCGTTCGACACCCGCGCCGTTGAGGAGGCGTTGCGGCTCAAAGACAAATACAACGCCCGGATAACGGCGATCTCCATGGGCCCACCCACGGCGGAGAAAGTCTTGCGCCGGGCCCTGTCACTCGGCGTGGACCACGCGGTTCTGTTGAGCGATATGGCGTTCAGCGGCGCTGACACGCTTGCGACCAGCAAAGTGTTGGCCGAAGCCATCCGGTTGCTGCACCAGCGCGACCCGGTCGATCTCATCGTGTGTGGGCAGCAGACGATTGACGGTGACACTGCGCAGGTCGGGCCCGGTATTGCTTGCCGACTCGGTTTTTCACAGCTCACTCTGGTGGACGAGGTCATGGAGATTGATCCGAAGGAGAAGGTCATTCGCGCGCGTCGACGTCTCGAACAGCACTACGAAGTTGTTGAAGCCGATCTGCCGGCGGTCCTGACCGTGGTACGCGAAATCAACATCCCACGCTACCCAACGGTCCCCGGCCGGTTGGACGCGGAAGAAGCGCCAGTTCCGACCTGGTCAAATGCAGTTCTGAAGCTGGACGCGGGGAAGATCGGTTTGCGGGGCTCTCCAACACAGGTCAAAAAGATTTTCGCGCCCCAGCGAGCCAAGGGTGAAATCGTTCAGGCCGAAGGCGATCAGAAGCCGGAGGCGCTGGACCGGGTTTTGCGAAAGCTGGTGAGCTGGGACATCGTGCGGCTGCACGGTCAGGAGTGAGGCTGGGCATGAGTCAGGACGCACCCAAGAACAAACGCAAGTCCAAGCGCATCGCTCAATTGATCGCGGGGAAGTGCATCGCTTGCGGCGCGCTTTGTCAGCAAACATGCCCCACTGATGCCATATCGATGAACGACCGCGGTGAGCCGATCATCGACCCGGAGGAATGCGTGGGTTGCGCCAAGTGCGTCAAGATTTGCCCCGCGGACGCGCTGACCATGGTAGCCAGAGAAGGGGAGACAGCGCAAGCCGCGGAGCCAGCTCAGGAAGGACTGGAGGCGCCGGTCATCAAAGCCGAGACCGCCGCGACCTGTCAGGGCGTTTGGGTTTTTGTCGAGCAATGTCAGGGCAAGGCGCATCCGGTTTCCTGGGAGCTCTTGGGCGTGGGGCGCAAGTTGGCTGGTGATTTAGGTGTGGACCTGGCCGCGTTTGTCCTGGGTTCGGGCGTCTCCAGTCTGGCACAGGAGGCATTCGGATACGGCGCGGACCGGGTATACGTTGTCGACAGCCCGGTGTTGGCGCGTTACCGGACGGCAGCCTACCTGCGGGCCACGGTAGCGTTGATACGCAAGCACAGTCCTGAAATCGTGTTGATGGGGGCTACCAGTTTGGGCCGCGACCTTGCTGGCGCGGTGGCCACGAAACTGGAAACGGGATTGACGGCCGATTGCACTGGACTGTCAGTTGACAAACAGCGGCGGTTGTTGGAACAGACGCGTCCGGCATTTGGCGGCAACATCATGGCAACGATTCTCACGGAAACCGCTCGCCCCCAAATGGCGTCCGTAAGACCGTATGTGATGCCTTGCCCGCCATTTCAGCCCGGGCGCGCAGGTCAGCTCGTGGTTGAGACGCCGGCGCTGAGTGAGGAGCAGATGACCACCAAAATCCTCGAGATCATCCCACTGACTGGCGAGGGATCGGTCGATATCACCTCTGCCGACGTTGTCGTCAGCGGCGGGCGGGGCATGAGCGGACCGGAGAACTTCCGGTTGCTGGAGGAACTGGCGCAGGTGCTGGGCGGGGTTGTCGGCGCATCGCGCGGAGCGGTTGCCGCCGGCTGGATGCCTCACGGCCGGCAGGTGGGGCAGACCGGAAAGACCGTCAAGCCCAAGTTGTATGTCGCTTGCGCAATATCGGGTGCCATCCAGCACTTGGTTGGCATGCAAAGCTCGGACCACATTCTGGCGATCAACAAAGACCCCAGCGCGCCGATTTTCGAGGTGGCCGACCTGGGGATTGTCGGCGACGCTCTGGAAATCGTGCCGGCCCTGGCTGAAAAGCTGCGTTCACAGCGGGCGGAAGTCGTCGTGCGTTGAGCAAAGGATCAAGACCTTGAATGGAATGGAGATCAGCTTGTTCGCGGTGTTGCTTTTGTTTGCCGCGGTGCTGTTCCTGCGGAGCATCTATCGGCTCTTCGCATTGATGTGTCTGGGCCGATGGGAGAATCGTTTCGACAATCTCGTCACTCGCATCAAGAGCGTGTTGTTCTACGCGTTTTTCCAGCGGCGCGTCGTGGGCGAGCGTTTTGGCTGGAACCATTTTTTTATCTTCTGGGGTTTCATCTGCCTGCTGCTTATCAACACTGAGTTTTTGATCGGCGGCATTTTCCCCAGATTCTCGTTAGCCTTCATGGGACCGGTGCTTTACGGAGCTTTGTTGTGGATAGGCGATGTGATGTCGCTGATCGTATTGGTGGCGGTCGGATTAGCTTTTGCGCGCCGCTGCTTGTTTCGGCCGGCTCACATTGAACCGACATGGGACGCCT
>JAXDCU010000525.1:0-3811 GCA_034677645.1 Verrucomicrobiia bacterium | reverse complement strand
CACATCTTCTTTCTCACTTGGCACGTGCAGCAAGTCCACGGCGTGACCGCCGACCGCGATCCTGAGCGTCTGAGAAATCGTCTCGGCGCTTATGCCGTGCAACGCGGCTTTCTCCTTGTCGATGACGAATCGTGTCTTTGTTTGATCCGCTTCGATGTACCAATCGGTGTCCACGACGCCCGGCGTGCTCTTAAAGATGTCAATAACCTTTCTGGCAAGCGCCAATCTGATTTCTTCGCTCGGTCCGTAAACCTCGGCGACCAGGGTCTGAAGGACGGGCGGACCTGGTGGGACCTCGGCCACGGCGACACGGGCGCCGTACTTGGCGGCGATGGCGGCCACGGCTGGCCTGACTCGTTTGGCCATGTCATGACTCTGGGCTTTGCGCTCGTGCTTCGCCACGAGATTGACTTGAAGATCGGCCACATGCGGCCCGCGACGCATAAAGTAATGTCGTACGAGACCGTTGAAATTGAACGGCGCCGCCGTGCCAACATAGACCTGGTAGTCGGTGACCTCCGGTTCCACCCGGACCGCGGAGGCGATCTCGTGTGCTGCCTGAGCGGTTCGTTCCAGCGCGCTGCCTTCGGGCATATTAACGATGATCTGGAACTCGCTCTTGTTGTCGAAGGGCAGCATCTTCACTTTCACAAACCCCACAAGCACCAGAGCCATCGCCCCAACCAGCAGCGAGACTATGACAGCCAGAAACACATAGCGCCACGCCCGATGCGCCAGCAGCGGCCCCATGATCCGACGGTAGAGCCGCGTAAAGAAATCCTCTTCGTGCGCGAAGTGAGAATGCTCCTTGGAGGCGGCTGGCCCATCACCTCGAGTCAACGAGGAGTATTTCTTGCCCCAACGCAAAATCCGAATCGACGCCCACGGCGTCACAATAAACGCAATCGCCAAGGAGAAAAACATAGCCGCGCTCGAACCGACGGGAATGGGACGCATGTACGGCCCCATGAGCCCACCCACAAACGCCATTGGCAGCACGGCGGCGATCACGGCGAACGTGGCCAGAATCGTCGGATTCCCAACTTCATTGACCGCTTCCACCGCGATGGACGACCAGGAGCGCCCTTTGTTATGCGGCAGGTGGAAGTGCCTGACAATGTTCTCAACCACGACAATGGCGTCATCCACAAGAATACCGATCGAGAAAATCAGGGCGAACAGCGTGATTCGATTGAGCGTGTAGCCGTAGAGATAGAAGACCAGCAGCGTGAGCGCCAACGTGGACGGGATCGCGATCCCGACTATTCCCGACTCGCGCCATCCCAGTGTCAGAAAGATCAACAACGACACGCCGATGACCGCGATCCCCATATGGAGTAGCAGTTCGTTGGATTTCTCCGCCGCGGTTTCGCCGTAGTTGCGCGTGATGGTAACCTCAACATCATTCGGGATAACCTGTCCCTTCAATGCGTCGACCTTTTTCATCACCCGATGGGCGACTGAAATGGCGTTGGCGCCGGGCCGTTTGGCAATGCTCAACGTGACCGCCGGTTGTTCAGAGCCTTCTTCCGGCTGATTAGCCCCTTTCCCGAAAAACACGTACTGAGCAGGCTCCTCGGCGCCGTCTATGACCTCGGCAACGTCACGCAAGTAAACGGGTTTGCCCCCGAAAACGCCCACGACCACGTTGCCCACGTCTTGAGCGTTGGCCAGAAAACCTCCAGTCTCCAAAATCACCTCGCGGTTGCTGGTCGTGATCCCGCCGGCGATCAGTTGGCGATTTGCCTGAACCAGCATCGGCACGATCTCCGCCGCGCTGAGGTTGCGCGAGACCAGGCGTGTTGGGTCGAGTAGCACCCGCAGTTGACGCTTGGCTCCGCCGATGATCGTCGTTTCGGCCACCAAAGGAACTTGTTTGATTGCATCGTCCACCTGGGCAACCAATCGCCGCAGCATCAAGTGATCGTAGTGACTGCTGTGAAAAGTCAGTGCCAGGATCGGCACGTCATCGATGGACCTGGGTTTGATGAGCGGAAACGACACGCCGATCGGAATGCGGTCAAAGTTCGATTGCAGTTTTTGATTGAGCTTGACCAGGCTCTTCTCGACATCTTCGCCCACCTTGAATCGCACAATCGCCAGGCTTTCACCTGGACGCGACGTCGAGTAAATGTACTCCACCCCTGGGATTTCCCAGAGCAGTTTCTCCATTGGCCGCGTGGCGCGTTCCTCGACTTCCTTGGCGCTGAAGCCTGGCATGCCAACGAGCACATCTATCATCGGCACCTTGATCTGAGGTTCCTCCTCGCGCGGCAGCAGAACGACCGCCGCGGTCCCGAGCAACAGCGAAGTGATGACAATCAGAGGGGTCAGTTTGGAGTCGATGAAGTAGCGGGCGATTCGGCCCGCAATACCAAATTGCTCACCAAATTGGTCGCCCGCCGCCTTGGACGCCGTGGAAGACATCACTTCACCTCCACCGGCTGCCCGTCCGTCAGACGGGCTGCCCCCTCAACCACCACCTTATCACCCGCGTTCAGACCGGACACGATCTCCATGTCGTTTCCCACGCGCCTGCCGATCTTTACCAGATGCAGCTCGGCGCGTTGATTCATGACCACGAATACTAGCTCAAGTTGACCCCGCTGCACGATTGCTGAAGGCGGCACGCAAAGCAACTGGCTCTCGCCAACCGGCACCTTGAGTCTCGCAAACTGACCGGGCAATAAACCAACCGCCGGCGGCAAATCTAGCTTGACCCGGAACGTGCGGCTGAGGGGATCGGCCGTTGGCGCCAGTTCGCACACCGTCCCTGTGATTTCGCCCGGCACTGAGTCCACGCGTAAGGTCAATTTGGCGCCGAGCTCCACGCGCGAGACAATGGCTTCGGGCACATCCGCCACCAACTGCAACACGGACGGGTCCTGGATTTCGATCAGCGGTTTGCCCGGCATGGCCAGATCACCCGCCTCGGCCCATTTCTTCGTGACGACGCCATCGTAGGGCGCCAGCACGTCGATGTACCCGATCATCGCCCGCGCCTCGGCGGCGGCGGCTGTCGCGACTCGATGCCTTCCCTCGGCGCTATCGTATTCCGAACGCGTGATGGCTTGCTGTTCGAACAATGAGGAAACCCGTCTCCAATCCCGCTCGGCAAGTTCGAGAGCCGCGTTCGCCTGTTCGGACCGCGCTTTGATTTCAGCGGCGTCAAGCCGCGCGACCAACTGACCGGCCTTGATCTTCTGACCCAACGCGACCGGCAGTTGCTCTATGCGCCCACTCACCTTCGCTTCGAGAGTCGCACGCGCCTTGGCGCGTACAGTGCCGACGACTTCCTCGGTTGACGTGTGCGGCTTAGCTTCGGCGATTTGAACGCCAACTTGCGCGGTCGGCAGTTGTCTCGCCGGCCCCCCTCCAGTCTCTTGCTGCTTGCTGCACCCAGCGAGAATCGCCAGGCCCGCCGCCAGGAAGAATCCCTTGCCAGCCGTGAGAGCGAGCCTCGAATGGATGTGGTCAAGCCACGGAGCGGTCCAGTTCATTTGCTTTCTGAGTTGGGTTTGGAATCGAGTTGGGGCAGCGCAACGGCTTTTCGCAGGGCCGCGACGGCGATTTGCCGGTCCGCCTCAGCTTCGGCCCTGCGCACTTGGGCGGCAGTCAGAGCGGTCTGCGAATCCAACAGTTGTATCGCGAGGGCGTGCCCATCGGCGAAGCGTTTGCGTGTGATTTGCAGGCTCTCCTCGGCCTGGGCGACGGCCTTCTCGCCCACCGACAGTCGCTCCGTGGCTTGCTGCAATTCCAGCCGCGCTTGCTCGACTTCCAGGTTGATGGCCAGGCGCAACTTGCGTTCCTG
>JAXDCU010000524.1:0-9443 GCA_034677645.1 Verrucomicrobiia bacterium | reverse complement strand
TGCCGACAAGAAGTCGATGGAAACCTTCGAGCAGCGCACGCACAAGCGGTTGCTGGACATACTTGAGCCCACGTCCAAGACGGTTGACGAACTCAAGAAGTTGAACCTGCCCGCTGGCGTTGACATCACTATCAAAATCTAAGTTATGCTTGGCTTGCTTGGTAAGAAACTGGGCCAGACTCGCGTGTGCGACGCGCAGGGCCACATGGTTCCGGTCACCGTTGTGCTGGCGGGCCCAAACCGCGTGCTCCAGTGCCGAACCAAGGAGGTGGATGGCTACAGCGCCGTTCAGTTGGGCTTTGGCAATCAGAAGTCGCAGCGACTCACCAAAGCCATGCTCGGACATGTGGCCAAACAGAGTCCACTTTCTCACTCAACCTCCGCCCCACCGACCGAGGACGGCAAGAAGCCGCATGGCGAGGCACAGTCAAACACCGATGACAATGCCGCCGGAGCGCCAGCCGAGAATGTTGACAAGACGCGGACCGCAAAACCGGGGGAAGAGGGCCACGGTTCTGAAAAGGACTCAGCGGACAGCCGGCAATTGCTCAGTGGTGTTGTCAGGATTCGTGAGTTTCGTGACTTCCCGCTGCAGGTCAAACCGGGTGACCTGCTCGGACCGGGGAGCCCTGGCATGTTCGCGCCCGGGGACTTTGTCGACGCGATCGGCGTGACCAAAGGGCGCGGTTTTGAAGGTGTCGTGAAACGGCATGGTTTTCGAGGCGGCGATCTCACGCACGGCGCAAAAGGCTGGCACAGGCGGCCTGGCGCGATTGGCCAACGTCTGTTTCCCGGCACGGTCATGCGCGGCACAAAACTGCCGGGTCACATGGGGCAGGTGCGGCGCACGGTCCAGAACTTGGAAGTGATCCAGGTGATGGCCGAGGACAATCTGCTTCTGATCAAGGGCGCCCTGCCGGGCGCAAATGGAGACTACGTGATAATCCGAGAATCCAAGAAGCTGAACAAGGCTGTCGCCGAGGCGCGTCGCAAGCGAATCGCGAAGGCCGCCGCCAAGAGCGAATCCAAGGGCGGAGCCAAGGTAGCCAAGTAACTGCGCAAGCCATGAAGCTGACTGTCAAAGACATTCAAGGGAAGGACGCCCAGGAGGTTGAGGTGGGATTCCGACTGGTTGAAGATCGGCGAGGCACGCAGGCAGTACATGATTGCGTGGTGGCGCATCTGGCAAACCGACGGATGGGGACGGCCTGCACCAAGACAATGGGTGAGGTTGCCGGCACCGGCAAGAAACCGTGGCGCCAAAAGGGCACGGGCCGGGCTCGGGCGGGTTCGTTCCAATCGCCCCTGTGGGTTGGGGGCGGAGTCGTGTTTGGCCCAAAACCGCGCGATTTCAGCAAGAAGATTTCAAAGGCCACCCGGATTCTCGCTCTGCGCAAGGCGCTTACCGAACGATTGAAGGCCGGTGATGTAACGATCGTGGATGATCTGAAACTGACGTCGCATCGGACGAAGGAGTTCATCGGCCTCCTTGGTGCGCTTCAATTGGCGGGCGCAAAAACGCTCGTGGTCTCCCAGGGAGGAGACCGGGACTTGCTGCTCGCCTCTCGAAATGTCCCCGGGGTCGAGATCACGACCGGACGTGAGTTGAACACGTATCAAGTTCTGTGCTACGACAAGTTGTTGTTCACTCGCCCGGCGTTTGCCCAAGTTGAAGAGCGGCTCAAGTGATATGAACGCATTGGACATCGTCAAGACCGCGCGCCTGACCGAGAAGGGCAGCGTCCAGTCGGACAAATACAACCAGTACACGATCGTGGCTGACCGTCGCGCCAACAAACTCGAGATAGGTCGCGCGGTCGAGGAACTGTTTAAGGTGAAAGTCGTCGACGTCCACACGATGAATGTGCGCGGCAAGCTCCGCCGCAAACGCACGCACCAAGTCGGTCGCTCACCCGGCTGGAAGAAAGCGATCGTCACATTGAAGAAGGGCGACAAGATAGTGCTCACCTGAGGAGGTGCTTCCCAATGGCAGTCAAGACATTCAAACCTTTAACGCCTTCGAGACGCTACATAACCGTGGCGGGCTTCGAGGAAATCACCAAGAGCCGTCCTGAGCGGAGCTTGGTGCAAATCCGCAAGAAGACAGGCGGGCGAAACTGTTACGGGCGCGTGACCGCCCGTGGAATTGGCGGCGGCCACAAACAGAAGTTGCGTTTGGTCGATTTCAAGCGCGACAAGCGAGGGATGCCGGCGACGGTTAAGGATGTCGAATACGACCCGATCCGGTCAGCGCGACTGGCGTTGCTCGAGTACCAGGACGGGGAGAAGCGCTACATTGTTGCGCCGGAAGGACTGCGCGTGGGAGCGACGCTCATGAGCGGCCCGTCGGCGCCGCCGGACGTTGGCAACAGCCTCCCGCTCAAGTCGATTCCAGTAGGCCACCTGATCCACAATGTCGAGCTGGCTCCAGGACGCGGCGGACAGCTCGTCCGGGCGGCGGGCGGCGCGGCAACGCTGATGTCGCGGGACGAAGGCTACGCTCTGGTGCGGCTGCCTTCGGGTGAGATTCGGAAGGTCAATGAACAATGCTATGCCACCGTTGGACAGGTTGGCAACTCGGACCACGAAAGCGTTGTGCTTGGCAAGGCGGGTCGGTCCCGTCATCTGGGTATTCGGCCGATAAGCCGCGGCGTTGCTCGCAACCCGATAGACCATCCTAACGGCGGAGGCGCCGGCAAATCCAAGAGCGGCGGTGGTTGGCAGCAGTTGACTTCACCATGGGGTCTGTTAGCCAAGGGCTACAGAACACGCAACAGACGCAAGCAATCCACCCGTTTCATCGTGGTCCGCAGGGATGGACGCGCTGTAAAACCCAAGTAATCGCTTATGGCACGCTCGATAAAAAAAGGCCCGTTCGTAGAATCCCATCTGCTGGAGAAAATCCTCAAGGCCAAGGAGGCGAAATCGAAGGCGCCAATCAAAACTTGGTCGCGCCGGTCAACCATCACACCCGACTTCGTGGGCTTGACGTTCAACGTGCATAACGGGAAACTGTTCCTCCCCGTCTTTGTTACCGAGAATATGGTGGGACATAAGCTGGGAGAATTCGCGGCAACGCGGGTTTTCAAGAAGCATGGGGCTCACACGGCCAAAGCGGAGGCTAAGTAAACGCTATGGAAGCGCACGCGATTACCCGCAACGTGCCGATGTCAGCGCAGAAAATGCACGAGGTCGTGCGCCAGGTTCAAGGGCTGCCGGCCCTTGAGGCCATGGCGATTCTGTCGGTGCTGTCGCGCAAGTCGGCGCGCGTGGTTGCCAAGACGCTCAAGTCAGCAATCGCAAATGCTGAGAACAATCTGAAATTGAAACCCGAGACACTTCATATCAAGGAAGCTGTTGCCGGGACCGGCACCGCATTGAAACGTTTCATTCCAAAGGCGCGAGGCTCAGCAGGGCCTATCCGCAAACGACGCTGCAACATTAAAATCGTCCTTTCCGACAAGCAATAGCCATGGGCCAGAAAACCCACCCCTTCGGACTCCGCATTGCCGTCCATAAAGACTGGCTATCGAAATGGTATGCCGGCCCGAGGGAGTTCAGCACTCTCTTGGTCGAGGATCGGCAAATCCGGGACATCCTCAAACGCAAGCTCGAATCCGCCGCTGTCCCCAAGGTCCAAATCGAGCGAGCCGCGAACCGATGCAGGATTACCATATACACCGCTCGTCCCGGTGTCGTCATCGGGCGCAAAGGCACTGAGATTGACAAACTCAAGGAAGACCTGAGCAAAATAACCGGGAAGGAAATCTACGTTGATATCCAGGAGATTAAAGAACCTGACGTGGACGCCCAGCTCGTGGCCGAGAACGTGGCGCTGCAGCTCGAACGCCGCATATCGTTCCGCCGCGCCATGAAGAAGGCGGTGCAGACGGCCATGGACAAGGGCGCCGCCGGCATCAAGATTCACTGCGCTGGTCGATTGGGCGGCGCTGAGTTGGCCAGGTCAGAGTCCTACCACCAAGGACGTGTTCCTCTCCATACTCTCAGGGCAAAGATCGACTACGGTTTCGCCGAGGCCAACACTCTATATGGCAAACTTGGAATCAAGTGTTGGATATGCCATGGGGAACACAAAGCGGAGAAAAAGACCGCCCCCGCTCCGGCGCTTAACGCCGCAATCGCCTAGCAGCAAAGGAGGTATCCCATGCCGATGATTCCCGCCAGAGTCAAGTACCGCAAGCAGCAGCGCGGCAGCAGAACCGGCGTGGCCTCTCGTGGAAATCGGGTGGCTTACGGCGAGTACGGATTGCAGTCGCTTGAGCGATTCTGGCTCGATACCAAGCAAATTGAAGCCGCGCGCGTCGCGATAAGCCGCTACATGAAACGCCGGGGCAAGATGTGGATTCGCGTTTTTCCGGACAAACCGATCACCAAGAAACCGCTCGAGACTCGCATGGGCACGGGCAAGGGAGCGGTCGAAAGCTGGGTCGCGGTTGTGCGTCCCGCCACCGTGTTGTTTGAAGTGGATGGTGTCACCGAGGAAGTCGCGCGCACTTCGCTGCGTCTGGCAGCCAGCAAGCTGCCAATGGCGACGAAGTTCATCTCGAGGCATAAACTTGGCTGAGCGTTCCGGGAACCCCGCGCATGAAAAGCACTGATTTGAAGGAAAAGACGGCGGTGGAGCTGGCGGCGTTGAGCCGCGATCTCCGGCAGGAGCTATTCAATTTGCACCTGCAGAAAGCCAGCAGCCGATTGGAGAAACCGGCTCGCTTGCGGACACTGCGAAGGGATGTCGCGCGAGTGGAAACCCGTCTGTCGTCTTTGCGCAAGAAACCGGCGTGAACAATAACACATCTATGCCAGATTCCCATCCGAAGAGAAACCCACGCAAGGAAAGGGTGGGGGTGGTCATTTCCGACAAGATGGCCAAGACCATCGTTGTTCGCGTCGAGCGCCGTTTCCGTCACCCGGTGCTCAATAAAGTGGTCACCCGTTACAAGAAGCTGTACGCGCACGACGAGAAAGGCGTGGCGAAAAAAGGCGACCATGTGCGCATTCATGAGACACGGCCATTGTCGAAACTGAAGTGCTGGCACTTGGTCGAAGTCATGAATTCCGCGCAGGCTCCCACGCCGCCCGCGGTGGCCGCCACGGCAAGCTGACCCTATGCTGCAAGTACGATCAATCCTCGACGTGGCCGACAACTCCGGCGCCAAACGTGCCGCCGCTATCGGCGTTTTGGGGCGCAACCAACGCTACGCCCGTATCGGCGACGTGATAAAAGCGCACGTCAAAGAGGCCTCTCCTGACGGCAATGTGAAGAAAGGAGATGTCGTTAACGCGGTGGTAGTCAGGACACGCAAAGCGATCCGCAGAAACGATGGGTCGTACCTGCGGTTCGACTCCAATGCGATTGTGATTATCGATGACGACATGAACCCGCGCGGCACGCGCATCTTTGGCCCTGTAGCCCGCGAGTTGCGCGACCGGAAATTCATGAAGATCGTCTCACTTGCCCCGGAGGTAATCTGATTTCTATGCGCAGTTTCCATGTCAAGAAAGACGATGTTGTTGTCGTTCTCGCGGGGACCGAAAAGGGGAAGCGGGGAAGGATTATTCGGGTCAACACCAAAAAGCACCGCGTGATCGTCGAGGGCGTCAAGATCGTGAAACGCCACCTCCGCAAGAGCCAGCAGCATCCGCAGGGTGAGATCGTGAAGCGCGAGGGCTCGATCCACATTTCCAACGTCATGAAAGCCGACCAATACGACGCGCGACACGCCGGCAAAGAGGCCGCGTCTTCACCCGCCTGAGTCCAGTAAAAAATGAAACCACGGCTCCAGCAGAAGTTCGTCGAACAGGTCAAATCGGCCCTAATGACCAAGCGGAACTATCGCAACGAACACGAAGTGCCACGGCTCCGGAAAATCGTCATCCACATGGGCGTCAGCTCCGCCCTCGAAAAAACTGCCATTGACGACGCCTCCAAGGACCTGGCGGCGATCACTGGTCGGCGACCGGTGGTCGACAAGTCGCGCAAGAGCGTCGCCAACTTCAAGCTCCGCAAAGGCCAGCCCATCGGCTGCCATGTCACTCTCAGACGCGAGGTGATGTATGAATTCCTCGACCGTCTGATTGCCGCGGCCCTGCCGCGCATACGCGATTTCCGGGGGTTGTCGACGCGTTCATTCGACGGGCGGGGAAGTTACTCGCTGGGGCTTGATGACCAGACCATTTTCCCCGAAATCGAGTTGGACAAGATTAAGCGGCACCAGGGGATGGATATCACGATTGTAACCAATGCCAAGACCGACGAGGAAGCGGCTGACTTGCTCAGACTGCTTGGCATGCCTTTTAGCGAGGGAAGATAGAGCTATGGCGAAGAATTCCTGGATCGAGCGCGACAAGCGCAAACGGGAGACGGTCAAAAAGTACGCCGCCCTCCGCGCCGAGTTGAAGGCCAAGAAAGACTATGCAGGTTTGTCCAAACTCCCACGCGACGCCAGTCCGGTCCGGCTTGTGAATCGCTGCAAGATCACGGGTCGGCGTCGGAGTTACGTGCGCAAGTTCGGCATCTCACGGCTTACGTTCCGCGAGATGGCCTTGGCCGGCCAAATCCCCGGCCTTACCAAAGCCAGTTGGTGAGCCTATGACAGATCCGATCTCCGATTTCCTCACGCGGATTCGCAACGCGAACAAGGCGTTGTTGCCGTTGATCGAGGCGCCTCACTCGCGTCTCAAAGAGCGAATCGCCGCACTCCTCAAGCGCGAGGGATACATCGCCGACTTCTCCGTGGAAGGTTCGAAAAAGAAGACACTCAAAGTGCGACTGCGGTTCCATGGACGCAAAGGCGTTATCGAAGGCATGCGGAGGATCAGCAAGCCAGGCCTCCGCCATTATGTGGCGGCTGACGACATGCCGCGCGTGCTGGGCGGCATGGGCATCGCAATACTCACTACATCCCGCGGCGTGATGACCAGCACCGAGGCTCGCAAAGCCAGCGTCGGCGGCGAGGTAGTCTGTCACGTCTGGTAAACACCCGGAACTGCCATGTCCAGAATCGGTAAACTGCCAGTTGAGATTCCGGCCAAGGTCAAGGTCAACATAAAAGACCAGACCGTATTGGTTGAGGGCCCTAAGGGCAAATTGCGTCTTGACCTGCCCCGGCGCACGTGCGCGACCGTCAATGAAGGCAAAGTCGTGATCACCCGAGACGGCGATGATGCCGAAGCCAAGTCCCGTCATGGGCTTGCACGCGCGTTGATTGCCAACATGGTGCGCGGAGCGGCGGAGGGTTACGCGAAGAGACTTGAAATCCAGGGCGTCGGTTTCAAGGCGGCCGTTGAGGGGAACAAGGTCACCTTGCTCCTGGGGCGTTCGCATCCTATCGAGTACCCTCTGCCGGACCAGGTCATTGTCACCGTGGAAGACAACACCAAGATAACGGTGAGTGGTCCGGACAAACAGAGCGTCGGGCAGGTCGCGGCCGACCTCCGCGGTTTCTTTCCTCCCGAACCTTACAAGGGCAAAGGCATTCGCTACGTCGGCGAACGCGTGATCAGGAAGGAAGGCAAGACGGTCCAGTAACCGCCTTGCCACGGAGTGCACAGAGGACGAGGTACGCGTCAGACTGAACATGAGACCCGACAAAAAGAACAGGCTCGAACAGCGGCGTCGCTGGCGAGTTCGGCGCCGAGTGAAAGGCAGCGCCGGCCGACCGCGCATGAGCGTCCGTTTTTCAGGACGTCACATATACGTGCAGTTCATCGACGACGAACGTGGCGTGACGATCGCGGCCGCGTCGACGCGGAGTAAGAACCTCCCTGACAAGGATTCCTGGAAGGCAAACGTCCCAAGCGCGAAGCGCCTTGGCGCCAACGCCGCCGACGAGGCCAAAGCACACGGCATCGCACGGGTCGTTTTCGACCGAGGCGGCGCCCGGTACCATGGGAAGACAAAGGCCCTGGCCGACGCCGTGCGTGAAGCCGGACTCTTATTCTGAAAGACCAATCGTGATGAGCGTCTCTGAATCTAGCAAGCCTGCCACCGGTGCAAGCCGTGGCCCCGGCCGCGGTCCGATGCGCGGAGGTCGCCGGGGACGCAGCTTCGGTGAATCCGCCGAGATTTCTCCTGACGGCAAGCCTGTCGAAGAACTCAGCGAGAAAATCGTGTATATCAACCGATCCGCCAAGGTCGTGAAAGGCGGGCGACGGTTTAGCTTTAGCGCTCTAGTTGTTGTGGGCGACAGGAAAGGTCGCGTCGGATTGGGCCTCGGCAAGGCAGGTGAAGTTGCCGACGCCATCCGCAAGGGCAACGAGAACGCCAAACATAGCATGGTAACGGTCGCCATTCTGGATGCGACTATCCCTCACGCCGTGCTGGCTGCGCACGGCGGCGCCCGTGTCTTGCTCAGGCCGGCGTCACCTGGCACGGGCATCATAGCTGGCAGGACGGTCCGTGCGGTTGTGGAAGCGGCTGGAGTGCGGAATGTGTTGAGCAAATCACTCGGATCCAAGAACGCGGCTAACGTGGCCAAGGCAGCGCTTGCCGCCCTGCTCACCCTCCGGCGCCGCGAGGAAATATACGGCCAACGCGGTCTGCCCATGAGCAAACCTTCGACTGCGCCAACAACACCCCCGCCTGTTTCATGAGTATGCGCTTACACCAACTCCAACCACGTCCTGGGGCGCGTCACCCTCGCAAACGGCTCGGCCAAGGCCGAGGTTCCGGCCACGGCAAGACAAGCGGGCGCGGAGGCAAAGGGCAGAGTGCCCGCTCTGGCAGTTCGATCAGGATCGGATTTGAGGGCGGCCAGATGCCCCTCATCCGCCGCATGCCCAAGAGAGGTTTCAATCACGCGAGGCACGCCATTCGCTACATTGGGGTGAACCTCGATTCGTTGAACCGGTTCCCGGATGGAAGCCGAATAGAGGAAACCGACATGCGCAAGACTGGATTGGCCAAAGGGAAAGCCCGCGGCATCAAAATCCTCGGCGGCGGCGAACTGACCAGAAAACTAACCGTCTGCGCGCGTGCGTTCAGCGCGTCGGCTCGGCGGAAGATCGAGAAAGCCGGTGGCACATGCCAGACCGTTGCCTCTGTCACGCCAAGCTAGAAACCTTCGTGGCTTAATTATGCTGCAGGCGATTCTCCAAACCTTTGCCAACTGCTTCAAGATTCCAGAGCTGAGGTCGAGAATCTTCTTCACGATGCTCGTTCTGGCCGTGTGCCGGGTCGTTGCCCTGGTGCCGCTGCCTGGCCTGGATGGAGCCACGCTGGCGAAGTTCTTCGAGGAAAACGCGAGCAAGGCTGGCGGACTGCTTGGCATGTACAGCCTGTTCACGGGGGGCGCTCTGGAGCGTTGCGCGCTCGGTTCGTTGGGCATCATGCCTTACATAAGCGCGACAATCATCATCCAACTCCTCAGTGCTGTTGTGCCGCAGTTGAGCAAGATGATCCGAGAGGAAGGCGGCCGCGTCAA
>JAXDCU010000523.1:0-8584 GCA_034677645.1 Verrucomicrobiia bacterium | reverse complement strand
CTACCGGGTGGTTGGGCGTCCCTATCCAGGCGTGCTGTTGCATGGTGATATTGTCGAAGGACCAACGGTGATCAAGGATACGCGGGGTCACACGGTTACTGTTCGGGGCGGCGTGCAGATCGACACGGGCAAGAGCCGTTTTGGGGGTGCGAGCATCCTCTTCGACGGGACCAGTGGTTACTTGGACGTGGGGACCAGCTCGGACTGGGCCCTGGGCACAGGCGATTTCACCGTGGATTTGTGGGCCAGTTTCAACAAGGCTGGCGGCACCCAGCACCTTATCGGTCTGCACACCAGCGGTCTTTATACCGAATGGTCGCTTGTGCTCCAGGGCACCAAATTGAACCTGTACATCAACGGTATCGTGGCCATCGGCTACACTTGGACCCCGGTCCTCGGTCAATGGTATCATCTGGCGATGACCCGTTCCCAGGGAACGCTCCGCCTATTTGTCGACGGCCAGTTGATCCAGGCCGTCCCTAACACGGTGAATCTGGCCAACAACCAGGCACTGACCGTGGGCGCAGCGAATAATCCGGCGCTGTGGTTCAGTGGATCTCTCGACGAGGTGCGCGTCGTGAAGGGGTGTGCCCTGTGGACGGATAGTTTCACCCCCCCGACAGAACCTTACCCTTACTGAGATCGCTTACTGAGATCGATTCTATACAGAAACCGATTAAGGGGTCAGTCCCACACATTGACACTGATGATTGGCGTAGGGTTCTTCAGCAGGGTTGGGAGGCGATCGCGAGCTTTCCCCGGGTTAACGCCTCCACACGCTCATAGGTCGGTGGCTTCCGGAGCCCGGACCAGCCAAGACGCTCGCCTCTTCGGTGCTGCTGGGGGCGACTTGGACGGGCGATTCCGCCCAGAAAGTTGCGTACGAGGGAGCCGTTGCGGGTTTATCGGTGGAGCAGTTATCCGGCGTATTTGGAGCAGCCGGGGTGGCGTCCGATGTGGTTGCGGGCGGAGCATGCGTTGGGGTAGATGTCCGTTCGGAGGGAGAGCGCGACTCCGAATGCGCACCGGGTCGAGCTTATCCAATTTGCTGTCGGCGCAGTAGCGACGGGCGTGGTAGTGTCAATATGTGGGACTGACCCCATATCGGCCTTCGAGGAAGCCGAGGATGCGGCGGGAGCCTCGCTCGGGAGCGGGGGGTGAAGCGATGGGGGCGCCCGCGGCTTTTGCGGATCAGTTGCGGACGGGCCGGAAGTAACGCCGGGGTTGGTTCTCGGTGGAGTAGAAGCGGGTGATGACGGCGCCCTGACCGGTGATGGCGGGCTCGACGGTGGTCCAATTCTCAAAATCGGTGGAAGCCTCGATGCGATAGCTCACCCCCAGGGCGGCGTTGAACCGGAACTCGACCGCCGTGCGGATCGTCGTGGTCCCCTCGGGTGTGCTCGTAGCCAGCGCTGGATCATACCCGGCGTTCACTTCGAACCCATCGTCGAAGCCGTCGCCGTCGGTATCTTTGAGGGCGGGATTGGTGTGATGCGTGACCACTTCGTCGTAGTTGTTCAGGCCGTCGCTGTCGCTGTCGCGCATGTCATGGCTGAAGTTGGCGGCGATCGTTTTGGAGCCATCCATCAGGACGCTCAACGGATTCGCCGCGCCCGTCGCATCGCCCGTCCAACCATCGAACTGCCAGCCCGGCTGGGCGGTGGCGGCGATCGTCTGGGTGGAGCCTTCGGGGTACGTCCCCCCCGGCGTCACCTCGCCGCCCGCGGCGGGGGAAGCTGTCACGACCAGGGTATACGGCGTGAGCACTTCCTGGGTCAGAGGGGGGGAGGTCGAGGCCGAGTTGTTTGCGTCGCCCCCGTACTGGGCGGTGATGGTGTGCGTTCCTCGGGCGAGGCTTGACGTGGTGAGGGTCGCCTGCGCCGTGGCGTCCAAGGCGCCGCTGCCCAGAGCCGTGGCGCCGTCATAGAAGGTCACGGTCCCCGTCGGGGCGCTGCCGGAAACCAGGGCGGTGAAGGTGACGGGCGCGCCCACGGCGGACGGCGTCCCACTGCTCGTGACCGAGAGGGTCGTCGGGGTGGTTTGCGCGCCCACGAACAAGTTGTCCACGTATGTCGTCGTCCCCTGGACCGGCGTATCCGGGTACCAGGCGCGCGACATGATCTTCATCGCGCCCACCTGGAAGGTGCCGTTCCACGTGTGGGTGGCCAGCGGGGTCGTGCCGCCGGTGGCGAACATCGTGAAGGTGGTCTTGTTGTTGCCGTAGTCAAAGGCGAAGTCGAAATGGTAACTCGCGGGGGAGGCAAAGGGAGTCGTGAATTGCTGGCCGCCATAGAAGAGCGCCTTGACGATCAGGTCCTCGTTGTTCATGTAGCTGGTCGGAGCGCTGTTCCACGCTGCGGCATCGAAGCTGAGGTTGATCCCGGCCAGGGTGCCGCTGACATCCAGCAACTGGAGGTAGCCGAAATCCAGACCCCGCCAGTCCCGGAAGAAACCGGTCGTGTAAGGAGGGGATGTGAAGGTCAGGTCGACGGAGAGGTGCTGGACCCCGGTCGCAGGCATGCTGATCGCGAAGCGGGCCACGGCCGAGTTCGGGATGGCCAGGGACTGCCCCTCCGCTCCCGCGTAGACGCCGGGGTCGGGGCCATACCCGGTGGTCAGCGTGCAACCCGATCCCGCCGGCGGGGGTTGTCCAACCACCCAACCTTCAGCAACTTCGAAGCCGATAGATGCCGCATAAACAACCGGCCAAGCTAGAACGAGCAGACTCAGCAACACCGCAGAGCGAAGTCGCCGTGCCGCATGAGGACCGCCGACCCAGGTCGGACGCGGCTTAGAAACGGGCCGGACGCACTGGTTCACCACGGACTTCGTGGCTGTCGGGGGATGATAGTAACGGTTATTCATAGAGTTTGAGACCTACATTCCGATCGTGTCGACATCGGGGCGATAGAATTCGGCTTTCAATATCGCCTCCATTGTAGGTGCATCGACCCGGCCGATCAAGGCGAAATGCCTATTGCCACATAACTCCGTTGACTTGCTGGGTCAGGCGGCTTTCTGAAATAGCCGGCAGATGGTTTGCGGGAAGCGCGTGCTCGTCGAAGAACCGCTGAATGTCTTGGGCGGTGAGGGCAAGTTGACGTTGCTCCCGCAAGGAAGTGGCGATCTGCTCAAAGCTCAATTCGGGATGCTTGATATGCTCGACTAACACCCAGACGGCGGCCTGCGTGCTTAAGACACTGGTGGAGCGGAGCGAGGGGACCAGGGCAACTTGTTGGCGTTGCCGCCGATTGAGCTGGGGGTCGGTGGCCAAGTAGCGAAACTGGCCGGCGAGCGGGAGCCGATCCAATTGGCCCGCGTGGTGCAACTGGGTGAGGACCGCGTGACAGGGGTGCTGAAGCCTTTGGGACAACTCGCCGGCCGACAATCCGGCGGGACTGCGTCCGACCAGATAGGCAATGGTGGCGGTGAGGCTGCCGTGTCGGGAGAAGCCGATCCCGCGATGGTGCCAGAGACCATCCCGGCTAAAGCGAGGCGCATCGCGGAGCGTGTACCACTTGCCGTTATGGGTGTAACTGCGGAAGTAACCGGTCTGTTTGAGGAAGCGACGCACGGAGATCAGGGCATAGCCCAGCGCTTGGGCCAGTGGATGGAGCATCCAGCATTTACGGCGGTGAAACAATTTTTGGAGGCGCTCGACAGGGGGGCGTGGCAGAGGCATAAGCGTATGATCGAGTATTAAAACATCACCAACATGTTTTATACTTTATCATTCAATCCTGGCCTGTCAACTCCTCTGGTCGTTGGTCCCGGGCGCAGCGGCACTTCCCCTAAGCTGAGCCGTGAGAAGGGTTTGCAGCCATTCAGCCTTGAAATCCCAAGGGCAGGTCTGCGCTGCCGCGGGCGCGAAATGATCAAGTATGAAATACCCCTACTTCTGCAACCGCCTGAGGCTCAACGGCGCAACTGTCTATTGTCGCCATAGCAGAGTTAGTTTGACGTTCATGCCTCAAAATGTGTCATCGCCGTTGTTGAGGAGCACGCGAATCGCGTAGATGCCGATGTCCAGCAGATCCAGGTCGCCGTGTCCGTCTATATCACCAGTGCTCAGCGCACCGAAATGCGTGTGATACTCGACAGGATCGGTCTCCGGAGGATCCAAGTACTGGATCGCACCGAGGCTGAAACCGCCCCGCCCGTCCCCTCGCAGCACGCGCAGAACAATTGTGTGGTGGCCTTGGGTGGTATTCCTGTAATCGTAAGCCCAGACGAGGTCCTCATTCCCGTCACCATTCCAATCGGCCGTAACCAAATCCAAGGAACTGGACTTAGCCGGCGCGGCGGTGGCGGCAAATGAGAATGTGTTGGTGAAACCATGGCCGGATTGATTGAGCAGAATGCGGACACCCGACCAAGGCTCGCCCTCGTCTTCAGGATCACGATCTTCCTGGGTCAGTACCGCCAAATTGGGAAAGCCATTCCGGTTCCAGTCCCCGATGGTGTAGCTCGTGATGGCTTGCAACTCCACCGGGGCCTGCCACACCGGCCACCGGGCCACGGCGACGTCCGTCATGGCCAGTCCGAGTTGATTGGTTTCGGTCTCGGTGACCAGGTAGGCGGTAACGGTGATGCGATTCGTGCCCTCGACTGTCGCGCTGCTGTGGAACTGGTTCGTCGGCCAGGACGTTTGTTGGTCGTAGCCCCCAATCAACTCGCCTGCCGGACCCAAGTTCTGCCAGTGATACACCAACTGCCCCTCCGCCGGCTCGGGCTCCACCTTCGCCGTAAGAGTGAGGACCCGGTCCTGCCCCATGCTCCCTCCACTCGGCTTGAGCGAGACTCGCACCGGCACCACCGCCAGGTCCGCCTTCGCTTCCCTCAGCTCATAGGTCTTCCCGCTGAAATCCCCCTGCACCTTCGCCTTCACCACGTCCCAGCCGTGCACCGACGCAGTGTAGGTCCGCTGCAAATCATTCGCCCCGCTCAGGCTCCCGCTGCTCCCGTCCAGCGTCCACGTGTAAACCAGATTCGACAGGCCTTTCGGCACCACCGGATCGAGCTTCAACGTCAGCAGCGCTTGCTCCCCGATCAGCAGGTTCGTCTCGGCCGGCTTCAAGCTCGCCTGCACGTTGATCACAAACACCTCGTTCGTCGCTTCCCCCACCAAGACCTCCCGCACGCCCTCCACCCCGTTTACCCCCGGCAGGTAATCGTTGATCCCCGGCACCGGCTCCCACGCCGGCAGTTCCTGCACGACGCCCTGCGCGTCCTCGTAGCCAACCCGATACACGAAATACTTCAGATGCCGCCGGTAGTCGTTCACCAGCACCAGCCCCACGCCCTCCGGGTTGTGCTCGCACCGCAATCCCGTCTGCTGTTCCGGATACGGCCCCTCGATCACGAAGCTGCCCGCCTGCAGGTCTTCCGGGTCATCCTTGCGCGAGCGTCTTGGCGGCATGGGCGATCCGTTGGTCTTGACCAGTGTGCCCGCTGCCGTCCACAGCGCGTTGCTGATCGCCGGCTCGCCCTGAACCAACGCCAGCGGATTGGTCGCGACGCATTGGCCGATCACTTCCGCCAACGCTTGCGCCTCCGGGCTGGTGTGGATCAAGCCCAAGGCCTGCGACCACGCGGATGGGGGCAGCCGGTAACCGCCCACGGCCTGGAACAACAGCCAGTTGGCCGTGCTCGGCGCGCTCACCCCGCCGCCCGGCCCACCCACATACCCCAGCAGCACCGGCTGGTTCATACTCATCAGCGCCACCAGCGCCGGCCCGCCGCCCGGCTGGAACACGTTGAACTCCCCTTCCGGCGTGACCCCGCTGGTGTTCTGCCCACCCAGCACCTGGAGCGAGGCGAGGTCTAATCCGCTGCCTGGCGGGAGCACCACCTGGCCCGTCACCATCCGATACTCCCGCGCCGGCTGCGCCAGCCCCGCAAACCACCGATTGTAGCCCTCCAACTCCACCGCTCGCACCGCCGGATTGGTTTCCACCAACACCGGCTCGCCCAGCACGTCCCACCGGCTCAAGTCCCGCGACACTTCCACCCGGTAAGTCTCTCCCGTCCGCGCCGACCAACTCAGCAGCGGCACGCCGTTGGACAGACCGGCGGACAGCACCGGCAGATCCGGCATCCCCGTGAAATCCTGTCCGCTCACATCCCCAGTCAAACTCGTGTAGCTGCGCGAGACTGGCGTGAATCTCCACCCCGCCCGCTCCGGCGTCACCGTCCCGCTCCACCCCGCCGGCGCGGTGAACTGGTAGTAGCCGGTCGCGTCGCTCAACGCCACGACTCCCGACTCCGTCCGCAGCACCGCGTTGGTGAGGGGCATTCCAGTCGCGCTCTTGAGCACGCCAGAGAGTTGAATCTCCTGGCCCTGCCCGATATTGGCCAAGAACAGTAATCATGACATGGCAGTCCAACTGGCACTACGCATCAAGGGGGATTGAGTGGTGTTCATACCCAAGAGACAGGCCTCAGTAAAACGTGTCTTGGCTCGGGAGACAATCGCAACGTGAAGGCCCGGTTTATCGCCCAGATGCAACCGCAGCCGACGTCCCGAGCCGTCCGGCATGAGCGGGTTGGTGGCGTTGAGTTTGGCCAGAAGTCGCTTCACAATGTAGTCGAGTTTTGGCGGGCAGTTCACGGTCGGTAACAGGCAGGCGTCCACGTGCTCGGCCGTGTCGATCAGCACGCCGTCGGTCTGGGTCAGATTGCGAAACAGTGTTGGTCTTGGAGCCGTTCGTAAGCCACCGACGCGCAGCTGGTGATTTGGTTGATGCCGAAGTGCTGGTCCAGATACTGGTCGAGGTATTCGAAGCGATAAACGCGTATGTCCTGGGTGTGGTTGCGCGTCCGTTCCAGCACGCATTGACCGGCGCGTTTCTGCGGGTCCCACTGGCCGGCGTGGCAGTTCTTTTCCCACGTGATGAGGTGATAGTCGGGCGCCTCGATGGCGTGGGCGAAGACCTCGCGGCTAAAAACAGCTTGAAGGCCGGAGACCGGCGATCCTCGGGCACGACCTCCAGCAACTCGGCGCCATAATACACATGCAAAGAAGCCGGCCCGGCCGGCTCCGCGCGATAGACCGTGAACACCGGACTGCGCTTGTCAGTGCCCAGTAACGGCTGTAGAAGGAGGCTCGGATTGAGGCAGGTTGCTTTTCGTTCACATTCTGTCGATGTGATCATTGGGAAGAGGAGCTTGCTCCATCCTCCCACTCGACGCGCCATCAAGAACGGGAATCCCAGTTGCGATTGGTTTTAGCCCAAAACCCACGGTTTACTGAGATGTGACAGATGACCCGGATCGACGCGGATCGGACGCGTCTCTCGACTGCTCGACCACCGCGCCTGGCTGCAACCACTACTCGATACGGGCGCGGTAGAAGCGGATAGCGGCACTGGGGTTGATTTGGATGATTTCGATGCCGTGCTCGACCTCGAAACGCTTTTCCTCAGTCCAAGTCGCGTCGGGCGTCCAACCGTCTGCGGACTCGATCACAACCTCGCGGCCTATTATTGCGGCCACAAGCAATTCGAGCTGTCCCGCGGTCGACCTGCGGATTTCCAGCGTCGGCCGTTCATCCGGAGTCTCGACGGCGCGATGGAAAACAATCGGCTCGGCCGGCAACGGCCGTTCCAGTATCGCGTAGGTGCCGTCGAGTCGCGTTTGTCTCGTGGACGCCCAGGACTTGCTGGGCATCAGGCCGGATCGTGATTGAATGTCGTAAGTGTGACCCGGACGGCCATAGAGCACCAGGGGATGAGCCGACTCAGGACCCACGTACAAAATGGGTTGGTCGCCTATCACAAAGACCAGTCCATGGCGTCCCTGGCCGTGGGTAATGACCTGGCCACCCGAGCGGACCGCCTCGAACCCGCCCATGCCAATCGTTATCACTTCCGACCGCGGGTCAGGTTCAGTGCTGAACATGAGATTCCCGATTGTCAGCGAGCCGGATAGCACCTGGCCCTGAGCCGCGTCGAACTGGCATCGCCAGCGGCCGGCCCCGAGCGGCTGGAGGCTTGTCGCGACGTCGCCGCTGACGGGAGCCAGTTGCAGGTCGAGGAGGCGGTTTCCGGTGAGGCGCAGTTCGAATGCGAGCTGCCGGAGATCGGCGCGCGTGTCGAGCTGAATTGGGACCGACCCGGCCTCGCCTGCCAGGACATTTGTGATTCCGCAAAGCACAATGAAGTCGCTCTGGGTGTCGTTCACGACGACGGTGAACGTCTGGCTGGCGCGCAGCGGAGGCGCGCCATTGTCAGTGACCGTCAGCGTAATGCTGTTGGTTGACGGGCCCTGGGCAGGACCAGGCCGCCAGCGGAAGAGGCCCGTGACCGGATCGACAGAGGCGCCCGGCGGATAGCCGGGTTCGAGCGAGTAGGTCAGTTTGTTGGCTGGCCAGTCCGTATCGCGCGCGTCAGCGGCGAATTCGAGGAGCCGTCCTTCGTCCAGACTCGCGTCTGATATTGGGGCGAGTCTGGGGACTTCGTTCGTTTCGAGGACTGAAATCCAGATCGACTGCTCATCGCTCAAGGGAGGCAGGCCGTTGTCGGTGACGCGGACCGTGATTTGGTAACGACCGGGGCCGTCTACCTCGCTTGTGAGCCAGCGCAAC
>JAXDCU010000522.1:0-6796 GCA_034677645.1 Verrucomicrobiia bacterium | reverse complement strand
TGGCTCGCGAAGCACGGGCGCGAGCGACCACGTCATCGGCTGGCCATCTCTGAGCCCTCTGAGTTCGATCGGCGCGCTCAAAGGCGCGACCAGGACAAGGCGAGTGAACAGAGGTAGGTCCTCCTTTCCTCGTGTTTCTCGAACTTGGACCTTGTTGAACTCCGTGATGACGTCGCCCGGCAGCAGACCCGCCGTGGAGGCCGGGCTGTCCGGGTGGACACTGCCAACCAGAACGCCGGTCGTATTAGTCATTTGCTTGAGAAGCGGCTGCGCTTCAATCCCAACCCAACTCCGAGCGACTTTGCCGTCAGTAATCAGCGCCCGCGCAACTGCCTGGGCTAGATTGCCGGGAATAGCCCCACCCAAACTCCCAATGCCAACCTCGTTAACCCCCACTACTTCACCCCGCGCGTTGACCAACGGACCGCCGCTGTTGCCCGGATAGATCACCGCATCGTGCCCAATCCATCTCACCAGTTCACCCACCATCTCGCCTTCGAGCGTTTGTTCTCCCGCGCCGCTGGGGGAGATCATTGCGGTGTTGGCCACGATCCCCTTGGTCACGGATTGCGATAGCCCCGCCGGACTGCCCATCGCGAAAACAACATCGCCCACCTGCAAATCATCCGAGTTTCCGAATCGAGCGAACGGCAGCGGATCCTTGGGATGCCGACGCGAGCGCGGATCGATTTTCAAAACAGCCAAATCGCTCAGCGCATCCGTGGCCACCAATTCAGCGTCAACTTCTTCGCCGTCAGCGAGGCGGCAGATAATCCGCGCGGCCCGCCCGGCGACGTGGTGGTTGGTGAGAATGTGACCTTCTTTGGAAATGATCGTGCCGCTGCCGGTGGCACGGCGCTTCTGCATGCGCCCTTCGCTCCCCTCCTCCCACACGACTCCAATGCGCACCAGAGCCGGATACACGCTTTCGACGGCTCGCCGCACGTCGGGCTCTCTTGTCCAGGAGACGGTCTTCTTGCGGGCGGCTATTCCGCGCGTGGGTCCATCGGTGGGAGTATCATGACGTGCTGGCGCCCGACACCCGGCGCACAAGAGACTCGCAAGAATCACGGCCACGCTCTTGTCGCGGATGTATGTCGGTCGTTTCATTCTAGTTGTCGGCGTCTCGACCAGCCGGACATCGGACGACCGGCAGGCGCGGATTAATCTGGCGGAGTCGACAAAGCCGTTCAAGGGCAATCAACTTGCCCCGGGACATCCCGGCTTTGAGGTGGAGCTGGTTTCACCCTCAGCGGCGGGCTTGAAGACCAAGCCCTGAAGCCCGCGATAGACCTTAGGGATGCGATGCCGGAGGACGAACAAGACGAACACCAGCCACGAGAAGGGCACCATGACCAGGAGCGACGCGTGGCGGAAGAAGCCGCTCAGCAGAAACCGCTTGAGCCATTCGGGTAGCTTCAAGTAACCGGCGAGAACGAACAGCAGATTCCAATAGCGCTCCCGTCGGTTCGAAATGTCGAAAATCAACCCAAAGCGCCCCAAAGCCCGCTTCCGTGCCGGCTCAAGGTCCTCCTCATCGATCACCTTGGCGGCGAGCAGTCTCTCGGTCAGTTTATGGCGCGGGAAGAGCAGGAGGTCTGAGACAGCCAGAGTGAGGGGATGAGGCAGGGAGCAAATCAGGAAGAACGTCCGCCGTTTGTCTTCATCCGTCTCCACTGGGTTGCCGGTGATGAAATCGTAATTCACCATTATGCCATGCTTGGCGAACATGCTCCCGGCCTCCCGGATTCTGTCGTCCGTCTCCGACCTTTCGTAGCAGGCTCGGCGAAACGGCTCCGAGCCCGACTGGACTCCGATCGTCGTGCGCTTCAACCCGGCCTTGGCCAAGATGGCCACGATGTTATCGTCGAGAAAGGCCGGGTGGGCATAACAGAAGAATGGCAGGCCGATCTTGGCCTGATACTCCGCGCAGAAGGCTTTGAGCCATTCACGCTGCATCGTGAAGACGTCATCCCAGAACTCGATGAATCGAATCCTGGGGTTCTGTATGGCTCGCTGCAGCTCGGCGATCACACCGCCTACACTCCGCCTCCGAATGTAGCTTCCTTTGCCAGCATACGCGGTCCGCAGAACGTTGTTGCAGCAGTACGTGCAGTGAAAAGGGCAGCCCAATGCCGACATCACATAGTAATTGCAGTCCACATCGGCAAACTCGTTGCGTCGCGTCAGCTTGTTTCTATTGATGTAGTACTTGTTGGTGTCGCTGTAGTCCGTGGGCGGCAGGGAATCAAGGTCGTCACAGAGGGCGCCGATTTCGCTCTTGGTCACGCCCTGGGCGGTTCGTACCCAGAGATTCGGAAGCTTGATGTCGCGGACCTCGTTACGCAGGTTATCCACCAGCGCCGGCAGCGAACGGTATCCCTCCCCCAAGTTGACGAAGTCCGCATATTCGATGCACTGCTCCGGGCAAATGGTGGCGTGGATGCCGCCCCAAACGATCTTGGTCGCGGCCCGTTTGCGAAGTTCGAGAGTGATACGTCTGGCGAAATCAAACACTGTAGAATAGAGGCTGATGCCAACAAGATCAGGCGCGAGCTCCTCGATCTTCTCGAAAAGAAGATCATACTCCTTGTCCGATGGCAACGGGCTGCCGGCATAGTCATACGGTTTGAAGAAGACCGTATGGACGTTGACGCCCTGGTCCGCAAGTATCCGGTGCAACTGCCGCACCCCCATCGCGGAATACCTAAACGAGTACAGCGAGATGAGAACAACGGTGATCGGCAGCTTCATGGGCATCGTTCCGGCCTCAGGCACCGGGCATTGCCGTATTCTGGATCGTTGGATGTTGGGCGCCTCCACGAACCGTTGGCTTATCCCTCCGCGCGGCAGGGATTGCGCGACGGGTCCCACTTCAGCATCGACGGGCATTCAGGGGGCACATTGCTCCGCGGAGCTCAGCGCGAGGCTATGACAAGGCGACAGCAAGTCAAGGATTTCCCAGCTCACGCATCCAAAAAAGCAAATCCCTGCCATCACTAATACTGTGGTACGCACAGGGGGCCGGCAGGACTTGATGCTGACGCTGGACGACAAGCGAAATCGCATCGAGTTCAAGTGCACTGACGGGGCCGGTGATGACTGAATCGCTCCGCATCTGGCTTGAGGATTTGAAGCTGGACCGGGCGCGGAACTAGTCACTTCGGGGCGTCATTACCGCCCATTCCATCCGGCCGGGGCGAAACTCTTCCAGCGCGAGGATTCGATCCCGCGGAGACAGTGCCGCCAGTTGCGGAAAATCAGATGGGTGGCGTTCGGTGGTCCCTATGATTTCGATTTCGTGGGAGGAACCGAACCGTTTCAGCAAGGTAGCCGAAATCGCCGGATTCGCGAAATCGTGCAATTCCACCAACAGGTCCGCCCGGATAAGCCCCGGCACGCCTTCGGGATTCAGCAGTGCCATCTCCGCTCCCTCGCAGTCGCAGACGACAAGCGTCGATTCCCCGACCAGTTCCCGCAGGGACTCGATGGTGCAACAACCTCGGACTTCGATACGGTCCTGGACGTTGTTAAGCCGGGCCAGGTCGCGGCAGGCCTCCGCCACGTTGGGGTCAAGGTCAAAAGCGACGATTCGCGCTTCACTCAGCCGCAGAGCGAAACCAACCGCATAGTAACCTTCAGCACAGCCGATGTTGACCACGAATCGCGGCAAGCGGCGACAGAGCTTGTCGACCGCGTCGTGCAGTTCAAGTTCGTAGGCCCCAAGCCATTTGGAGACCAGGTTGTATTCCCGACGACTGTCGCCGTACACCATACCTTTGAAAGGCCCGGACTGCACCCTGCCGGGTTGGCTGCTTACAAGTGCATCCATAAGCCGGCGGTTTAGACGTGCCACTTCCCCGCGGTGGTAGTTTGCGTATGCCGCTTTGAGCTTGGTGAGAATGCCGTGCGGCAGAATCTTGTTGGCCAGAGCGCTGAGTGGTTTTGGCGCAAACATGGTCTTCTTCAGACTGTGTTCGGTTTGGATACGGCCATGCAGAAAGCTTCGAACCGGTCGGCTAGTCTCGGCCACGTAAGGTTCTCAACCGAACGCCGTCCATTACTCGCCAGACGTCGGCGCAGCGGTTCCTGTTCCCAGAGGGCGAGCATTTTGGCAGCCAAATCGTCAGCGCATCCGCGCCGGAAGCACAGCCCAAAACCGCCGTCCACCACATAACGCAGCTCTTCGATGTCGGAAACAAGAACGGCCTTGCCAAGCGCGGCGGCTTCGATCGCAACCATGTTCTGCCCTTCAAACCGGGAAGGGACGACCACAAAAGTAGCGTTACGGAGGTGATCGACCTTGGCCTGGCCCTCCAGCCATCCTACCCACTCTACTTGGGGTAGTTCGGCCAGTTGTTTCATTAGGCTCTCCCGCCCAGGTCCGTCGCCCGCCACTCGGACCGGCAATCGGGCACGACCCGCTGCATCCAATAGGATATCCAATCCCTTTTGATATGTGTCCAGGCGTCCCAGAAAGGCGATATATCCCCCGTCGGCTTCCGGTGTTCGGAGCAATTCCCGGTCTATTCCCATGGAGATAACTTCGCCCTTGATCCCGAAGCGTCGGTTGAGCGCCTCGTTGATGACAATCGCATGACTGAAACGTTTGGGGTATCGAGCTTCAAAGGTATAGAAAGGCCAGCCCAGCACGGAATGCTTTTTCAGGATGCCGCGTCCGAAATAGTTTTGTACCTGGACCACCGCGGGAAGGGTCCGCAACCGGTAGGTGAACAGCGGATTCCACGGTGCAAAGTCCTCAATGATCAGGTCGAAGCCGGTGGCTTGCAGCCGGGCGAGGCGCGCGCCAGACCAAGCAAAAGTCAAGGTGCTGGCCACGTACCCGTGAGCTGTTCCGACGAAGTCCCAGACCAGGTTCTTCTCGCGGGTGGCGGCGCAGCCTGGGAAACTCCCGGAAAACAATTGCACATGGTGTCCTTTGCGAGCCATGAGGCGAGCCAGGGCTTCTACGCGGATGGCGCCACCGCCGCCCACCCACGGATTCTTCGGGTGATCGTAGATGAAGTGTAGGATTCTCACCTATGCAGGACGCGATCAAATCCGATTGCGGACCTTGGCCCAGAACTTCTTCCACGGATTCAAAGAGTGTGTGTCCGGCGCGAGATCATCGAGCGTCGCCAGCGGGCGGACTTGAGGCAGTTTCTTGGCCGCCTGCACACACGTTGAATTGTGGTAAATCCTGACCCCGTCGAGGTGGCTCACGGTGGGCCAACCGCGGCTGCGCACGGGCGCGAGATGCGCGCGGTAGTTGTACTGACAGGGAAGCAGCACCAATTCGTCGTAGTGCCGCGTATGCACCACCTCGTTGAGCGTCAGCTGGTCTTCGATGCTCCTGAAGCGCCGATGACCTCGGTCGACTGTTTCTTCCCGGATTCTCCGGGATGACGGCACGTGCCAGAAAGTGACGCCGGCGTTTAGGTAGGCACTTGTATAGCCTTGGCCCATCAGGTAATACCCCCCGCGATGCTCGACCGAGGCGGCCATAGGCGCGCCGCGCAGCAGGCATGGCAGCGGTGGTATGGACTGCAGACAGAGCACGTCGCAGTTGTCAACAAGCAGGACATAATCGATGTCTAGTTCCTCAATGAACAGGAGTCGCCGGTAGTAGAGGTCCCGCATCGGGTCCTGGAAAGTTGGATCGGGTCGTTCCAGGTGATAAGCAATTCCTGGCAACCGGCGGTCCGGGAGGCGCTCGCCAATAATAAAAGCGTGGAGCTCAAGAAACGGCACCTTGGAGAAGCTGGTAAAAGTCTCATCCAACCGGTTGGCGTGGGGGCCGCTGGCCACGGTCACCACAGCTTGTCTGATCGGAGGGGCGGGAGAGGCTTCCATTGAAATCTCAGTCGTCTCATGCGCGGCGGTGTTCCGCTGGCGATCATCAAGCAACGGCGCCGTATTGTCGGATAAGGTTCACAACGTCACTAATGGTATCGGAGGTTTGGAGTTTTTGGAAAGCGAATTCCCTGGAGCTTCGTGGTGAGCTCAGACGAGGATTTGGAACCGTGGTTCCTGCTTGACGCACATTCCGGCGAGGGTTTGAATCCGGAGAACCGGGCGGTTCAGCCCTCGGTGTTCGGAACCAGACAAGCGCAGCGGGTCTCTATGGCAGCGGGTCTTTGATTTGCGACGACGTTTCTCCGATAGAATCAAACGTGGCGATCTGGCGAGTGAGAATCGTGACCTCGGACTTGGCCTGGCGCTGTGCCGGGAAACGCACAGTTGTCAGCGACGGAGAGATTGTATATACTGTCATGCGTTCGAGCTTGGCGTTGCGATGGCTGGCGGCCACGACGGGTAGCTAGTTGATCGATAGGCTATGAAAACGAAGCATTCGAAACTTTCCACTACAACGGGCTTCACCTTAATCGAGTTGCTCGTTGTTATCGCCATCATAGCAATTCTGGCTGGCATGTTGCTGCCAGCTCTGTCTAAAGCCAAGACCAAGGCCCAGGGCATAATGTGCATGAACAACGGCAACCAAATGGTCAAGGCAGTGAACATCTACTGTCATGACTACGACGATTGGCTGCCACCCAACCCCGATGACGGCAACATGACGCCCTACTACAACTGGTGTTGCGGCCACGCTGGCCGTGGGCAATCGGAGGAGTTCAATTCGGACATCCTGCTTGATCCAAAGATGAACCTGTTGGTGCCTTACACGGGCGCTTCGATCGCGATCTACCATTGCCCGGCTGATAAACGCAAGCCCGGCACCTACCAGGGCTCTGACGCGGCAAAAAGAGGAACCAAAGTGCCGCCAGCCCGGACTTTC
>JAXDCU010000521.1:0-17959 GCA_034677645.1 Verrucomicrobiia bacterium | reverse complement strand
TCGGTGGGGGGGGCCGCTTTTATTTTTTTGGTTGTCGACCGCCCGCCCCCGTGTGGCGCGGGGCCCCCGCGACTGCATCGGATGGTACGCATCCATGAACTCTTGGCCATTGAATGTCCGCAACACGGCGCCCTCGCCCCGCACCGCCTCGCTGATAAGAAACGATTTCGCTTTGGGGTGGTAAAGGCATGTTGGATGGAACTGCATGAATTCCAGATTCGCCACGGGCGCGCCAGCGCGATACGCCATTGCCACGCCGTCGCCGGTGGCGATATCAGGGTTGGTCGTATACAAGTACACCTTGCCGCAACCGCCCGTTGCCAGCACCGTGACGGGCGCGGCGAACACCTTGACCGTCTGGGTGGCCTTATCGAGCACGTAAGCCCCCAGGCAGCGATTGGGCCCTCCCTCGCCCAGCTTGTGCGTGGTGACCAGGTCAATGCCAATCCAGTTCTCGAACACGGAAATGGAGGGATGTTGCGCGACGCATTCGAGCAGGACTCTTTCAAGCTCGCGGCCAGTCACATCCTGGATGTGGAGAATGCGCCGTTTTGAATGGCCGCCTTCCTTTCCCAGGTCAAGTTGCTTGTCGCCACTGCCGCCGGCCTCCTCGCGTTCGGCAAAACGCACGCCCAGAGCCATTAGTTCCTGAATTCGCGAAGGCCCCTCCTGAACGATCGTCCGCACGACTTCCTCGCGACAGAGCCCGGCTCCGGCGGCGAGCGTGTCTCGCACGTGGAGCTCAAAAGAGTCGTCCATACTCATTACGGACGCAATTCCTCCCTGGGCATAGTTGGTGTTCGAGTCGGCTTTGCCCTTTTTTGTGACGACGGCAACGCGCCCGTGTGGCGCGACTTTCAGCGCGTAGAAGAGACCGGCAATGCCGCTGCCGATGACCAGGTAGTCAAACTCGAGCGTCGTCTCATTCATTTGAAGAAAGTACCAAATCCCACCTCCAGAGCGAGCAAATCAATTCCGGAAGACGCAATTCGCGATTTCCAGTGCATAGCACGGTTGGGTGAATGGATGGGGCGTTTGGTTCATTCACACCGTTATGTATGCGGCGGCTGCTCGGGCGTCAACGCAAGACACTCTTCGGTCTTGATTAAGGCGCTTGACGCGGAGTAAACCCGCGCGATGCGAGAGAGAGAAGGTTCGGAACGCGGAGGGCGCTGGGGGAGGCGGCTGCTTCTCGCGGCCTTTGGCGGTCCGCTCCTGCTCCAGCAAGTATTGATTCTGTCGCTTGAACTTGTGGTTGGCGCTCTCGCGGTCTGGCGTACACCAGTCCTGCAGTCGCGGCTGATGGTGGAGCTTCTGAGCCGTGAGACGCGCAAGACACCGCTGACTCCGTCCGAGCCCTCTCTAAGTCCAGAAGCGACGACGCGACTAGCCACGCGAGTCCGGGAGCTCCGATCGCCGGAGGCCCTGTTTGACCTGACGAACGTCTGGAGCGCGCATCTGGAAGTCAGTTCGAACCAGTGGAACAAGCTGCAGCCTCTTGCCGTGCCGCCGCTCCCACGGATCGTCCAGCCAGACGGAACCGTGGCTTTGCTCAATCCGAGGGCCTCGCGAAATGGCCTTGCGGGCGTGCTTGGCATTGACCTGCCGTGGTCATCGGCTGACTTGGACTTCGGCGACATGAGATTCGTGGACGTGGCGGTGCGGTACAAAGGCAACGGTACGTTCATTACTGGCAAGCGAAGTTACAAGCGGCCGTTCAAGGTCGACTTGGACAGGCGCGTGACCGGCCATGCGCTTGCGGGCCGCACGACACTTAATCTGCATAACCTTGTGGCGGACGCTTCCTGTCTCAGCGACACAATGGCCTACGAGTTCTTCAGGAAAGCCGGTGTGCCGACATCGCGGACCGCTTTTGCGAGGTTGTGTCTGACGGTCGACGGGAGGTTTCAGAGACGTCTGCTGGGACTTTACCTCCTGGTTGAGAATCCCGATGAAGAGTGGGCGTTAGATCAGTTCGGTGTTGAGGACGTGGCATTGTTCAAGCCGGTCACTTACGACTTGTTCAAGGACCTTGGAAACGAGTGGAGCAACTATGCCCGCGTATACGATCCGAAGACGACGGTTGGACCCGAGCAGCAACAGCGCATAATGGACCTTGCCAGGCTTGTGACCCACGCCGACCGGAACGAATTCGCGGAACGCATTGGCCAATTCATCGACCTGGGCGAGTTCGCTAAATTCCTCGCTTGCGAGGCGCTGTTGTCGAATTACGACGGCATTCTTAGTACTGGCCAGAACTACTTGCTGTACTTGGACCCGCGCACCGATCTCATTGGTTTCGTTCCCTGGGACCTCGATCTGTCCTGGGGCGAGTATCCAATGGCTGGCACTGTCGACGAGCGGGAGGGCGCGAATCTATGGCGCCCATGGGTGGGGGAAAACCGTTTTCTGGCGCGAATGCTGTCGGTTGGCGCGGTCCTCAGTCGCTACAGAGAAGAACTGCGGAGGCTGCGTGAGACGGTGTTTGTGCCGGAGCGGTTGAGTTCTCGGATGGACGAGCTAGCGGCGATCATTCGTCCGTTCGTCGCAGAGGAATCCTCTGAGCGCCTGGGAAGATTCGAAGCGGCAGTGGCAGGCAGACCAGACGTGCCGCAAGCAAACAGTGAGGTGCGCAAGCGACAAGGTTACCAATTCTCCCACAAGCGTTTTTTTCGGAATCGGGCGGTCTCAGTGGACTCGCAGCTCAATGGGACCGGCTCTGGCGTTGTTATAAACCGGGGCAAGATGTTCTGAAGCAGAACTGGCGAGCCAAAGCCGTTCACATGCGTTCGGCGGTCTCAATGCCAAGGACTTCAAGCCCCTGGCGCAGGACGCGGGCTGTGAGATCGCACAAGGTCAGCCGACTGTGGCGCGCCGGTTCGGGCGCTTTGAGCACGGGGCAGCTTTCGTAGAAGGCGGTGAACTTACAGGCCAGTTCGTAAAGGTAGTTGCACATGTAGTTGGGCCTGTACTCGCCTGCAACGGCTTCAAGCACCGAGCCGAAGTTCAGCAAGTGCTTGGCCAGTTCAACCTCAGCGGGCTCCTCCAAAACCAGGTCACGACGCGAGGTCGCCCCGAAATCAGTCGGCGCGCTGGACGATTCAATCCGTTTCCGGAAAATGCCATGGATGCGCGTATAGGCGTACTGGAGGTAAGGAGCTGTGTTCCCACATAAGGCCAGCATTTTGTCCCAGTCAAAAACGTAGTCGCTCTGCCGATTTGGCAGCAGGTCAGCGTACTTGACGGCGCCAATTCCGACGATACGCGCGATATCACGCTGGTCGGACGGGGCGAGGTTGGCTTGCTTTTCCGCGACAACGCGAAGAGCGCGTTCCTCGGCTTCGTCGAGCAGATCGGCGAGTTTGACCGTGTCGCCAGTTCGTGTTTTGAACGGTTTACCGTCCTGTCCAAGAATGGAACCAAACCAAACGTGAGCGAGCTTAACCGCGGCTTTCGGATGCCAGCGACGGAAGATGGCGAAGACCTGCTTGAAGTGGAGCTGTTGACGGCTGTCGGTGACATAAACAATCTCGTCCGGATTCCACTTTTCGAGCCGATACGCAAGCGTGGCCAGATCAGTCGTCGCATAGTTTGAGGCGCCGTCGCTCTTCTGAACGATCGCCGGGTGGGGGGCAAGCGCCGGATCGTCATCGAAGAACACCACACTGGCGCCTTCGCTCTGCCGGGCGATCCCGCGAAGTTCCAGTTCGTAGACGACCCTGTTGAGCATCGGGTTATCGAAACTCTCGCCCAGGGTGTAGTCGAACCTAACGCCAAGCCGCGCGTAGAGCGCGTCGAACTGAGCCTGTGAGCGTGAGGTCATTTCACCCCATGCGACCAGATTCTCCGGGTCTCCCGCTTGCAGCCCGACCAGTTCCTGACGCGCCGATTCCAGCACTGCCGCGTCAGATTCGCATGCGGCATTGACGTGCCGATAAAGCCGCTCCAGCTCGGCGCCCGCGTCCAAATCCAGGGCAACGCGATTCAGATTCCGTTTCCACCCAACGAGCAATTTGCCGAACTGCGTACCCCAATCGCCGAGGTGATTGTCGGTGATCACCTTGTGCCCGAGCAAACGGAGAACTCGCGCCAAACAATCGCCCAGAATCGTCGAGCGTATGTGGCCGACGTGCATCGGTTTGGCGACGTTGGGCGAGCTGAAGTCCACCACGATCGTTCGGGACGACCTTGCGGGTTCAAAGAACAGATGCTGACCGCGAGCCGCGGCTCCGAGGACAGAGCAGATCGCTGCTGGCTTGAGGCGGAAGTTGATAAAGCCCGCGCCAGCGATTTCGGCGTGCTCGCAACATTCCGCGACATCCAGTTTGCCGAGCACGTTCCGCGCGAGCTGTCGCGGGTTGAGATTGCGCTCTTTGGCCAGACCGATGAGCGCGCTTGTTTGCAGGTCTCCGTGTCGCGGGTCCGGACACGGGCGCACGAGAACGGTTGACATGTCGGCGTCGTCGACAACGGAAGCGACAGCCTCACGAAGGCGTTGTTCAATGGAACGAGCTAGCATTGTAAGACGGGTCTGTGATGAGCTGTTTGGGTCGTGGTACCGTCGCTGTTCGGCGGCGGAAGCGGGCGGACCGTGGCCGCGGGCGGATGAGTGGCCACTACTTTGCGCCCGAGTTCTGCTTGATCACGGCGAACATGGTCGCTGCGTCGGGGGCCTCTTCAAGTGCCTGGCGAAATTCCTTTCGATGCAGCAGCTTGGCGATATCGGCGAGCGTGTGCAGGTGTTTTTGGAACTGGCCCTGAGGGACCAAAAAGAGCATTACGAGCGTTACCGGTTGGTTGTCGAGCGCGTCGAAGTTGATTCCGGCTTGGGACTTACCGAAAGCTCCCACTACCTCCTGGATCATGTCGGTGGAAGCGTGTGGAATGCCGATGCCGAATCCGATGCCCGTGCTCATTGAGCTTTCCCGTTTGCGGACCACAGCGATCACCGCATCGCGATGGGCGGGTTGAATCTTGCCAGCCTGTACAAGGCGATCGATCAATTCATCAATGACCTCCCAGCGGTTGGTTGCTTTGAGGTCCGTGACGATCGTGCCTGGATCGAGAATATCACCGAGCGTCATATTTTCTGAGAGCGACTTCATTCCGCAACAGCGCGCGTTTTTTTTCAAGCGTGAATTCAGTCAGAATTTTGTTGCTCGGATCGCCGGAGAATTTTCTGTTTGCCCAAGACCGGTTGATTTGGAGAGCTTTGCCCAGCTCGCGGCGGTTGTGGGGGCGGTGGTGACGCGGCCATGCAAAGCGGTTTTCTTATCCCCGCCGGCGCCAGTGTGGATGTAATGCACCATGAGAGTCAGAGTTGTGCGATGGGTGTCGGCCAGCGCCACACGCTCTGTATTAGCGACGTCGCTTTCGGCGGCGCCGGTGTGGGCCGGATAGGCGATCTGGCGGTATTTGTGCCTTTTGTGGCCGTGGGTGAAGCGGTCGAGGTGGAGTTGATCGAGATCAAACGCCGATATGCTCGGGGACGTCTAGTCAGCGTGTCCACGCCTTCGACAACTCGCGTCACGCCCCCGTGCCCGCACTTCGGCCAGTGCGGTGGTTGCCAGTACCAGCACCTCGAATACACCACGCAACTGCGCTTGAAGCAGAAACAGGTGACCGACTTGATAGAACGAGTTGGGCACTTAGCCGATCCGCGCGTGCACCCCGTGTTTGCCTCGCCACGACAGTTCGGCTACCGGAATCGGCTCATGGTGCGGAGCCAGTGGAACAAGATCGAAGAACGGCCCGTGGTCGGCTTTTTGCGGCAGGAAAGCCGATTGGTGGTGGACGTTGAAGAGTGTCTCATTGCCGAGCCCGCGCTGAACAAGGAACTGGCGCAAATCCGACAGGCCCCACCGCCCCGCGGCGGTCTGAAAGTCGTGCTCCGCGTCTTGCCCGAAGGATGGGAGGTGCCGCCTGACTCGTTCTTCCAGAACAACCAATTCCTCCTCCCAAGCCTCGTGGAGGTGATACGCGCCGCGCTGCGGGAGAGCGGCGTGCGGTATCTGGCCGACGTCTACTGTGGTGTTGGCTTCTTCGCGATCGAACTGGCGAGAGAAGTGAAGAGCTTTGTCGGCATCGAATGCGACAAGCGCGCCATAGCGGCGGCCCGGACCAACGCCGCGGCGCGGGGAATCGAGAATGGCGAGTTTGTGACAGGCATGGCGGAGGAGTACTTGCCAGGCCTCCTGGCTCGGTTCGGTTCTGAACGCGCGGCGGTGATTCTGGACCCGCCAAGGGTGGGTTGTCACCCAAAGGTGTTGGCACACTTGCGCGCGACGCGCCCAAGTCAGGTTCTTTACGTCTCTTGTCACCCGGCAACTTTAGCTCGAGATTTGAACGTATTGTGCTCGGACGGTATCTACCAGCTAGTGGGCGTGCAGCCTTTAGACATGTTTCCCCAGACGCAGCACATCGAGTGTGTGGCCGATGTGCGGCTGGCGGACTCGCGGATTTCTGAATTGGCTTTGGACCAAAGACCGGTGTTTTGTCGCGGACCGGACTGACAAAGTGGCCTTGCCAAAAGGGCCTGAAAAGGTTTCAACTCTCGTCAGCATTTATGGAAGCGAAGGAGAAATCACCATTCGGCCTTGCCCAAACACGCATGCCTCTCCTTGTGGGAGCGGGCGCGCTAATCCTATACGCGGTCACGCTCAACCACTGGGCACGCATCGAAAGTCTGCCGACCCTGGCGCGGGTGACAGGCGCGGACACAGGGCCGGTCGTGACAGCGCCACTGCATTATCTGGTGACATACCCGTTTCGCTGGCTGCCGGCGGGTATCCAACCGATCGCGCTCAATCTGTTGTCGGCGGTGTTTGCCGCCTTGACGCTGGCGTTGCTAACCCGCTCGGTCTCGTTACTGCCTTACGATCGGACGAATGACACGCGCTGGCTCGAGCGCAACCATTTCTCGCTGCTCAGTCAGCCGCCAGCATGGCTGCCCGCGGTCTTCGCCGCGCTGCTGTGTGGTCTGCAGTTGACGTTTTGGGAGCATGCCACGGCAATGACAGGCGAAATGTTGGACCTGCTCCTGTTCGCGTACGTGGCGCGATGCGTGCTCGAGTACCGAGTTGGTCACAGGGAGGATTGGCTCTACAAGATGGCCTTCGTGTACGGCCTGGCAATCACCAACAACTACGCGATGATTGCGTTCTTTCCGTGCTTTCTGATCGCGCTGATCTGGATCATGGAAGCGGACTTCTTTCGAGTGCAATTCCTGGGACGGATGATTGGAGCGGGCGCGGCCGGGTTGCTGCTCTATCTTGTGCTTCCGCTGGTCAACATGCTCGCCGGCGATGAAACGACAGGATTCATAGCGTATCTCAGGGCGGTGGTCGGTACTCAGAAAGGGATGCTCTTGGCGTTCAAGCCCTATGTGATACTGCTGCTCTCTTTCACCTCGTTGTTGCCGTTGACTATCATCGGCATCCGCTGGACCGGCGGTCTTGGCGATCACAGCGCCGCCGGCGCCGCCATGGCAACGATCATTCTCAGAGTCGTGTATGCGGCGTTGCTGGCCGCCTGCGTGAGCATCTTCTTCGAGCCAAAGTGGAGTCCTCGCACCCTCGGTTTCGGTTTCGCCCTGTTGCCATTCTATTACATTGCGGCAATGAGCGCTGGATACTTCGTCGGCTATTTTCTCCTGGTATTTAGCGTCAAGACCGCATGGCCCGCGCCTCGTCAAGCCGCGGCGCCTCCGCCCAAGATAAAGCCGGCAGGCGTGGTTCTGATCGCGGCCGCGGCCTTCTGCGCCGTGATGTTGGCTAAACGGAATCTCCTTCCCATCCGCTTCAGCAATGGCTCGGAGCTTGGTCAACTGGCGGACTTCTACGTAAAGACACTGCCTGCGCGTCCTGTTTATGTTATTGCCGACAAGGTTGGCGAACTTGTCCTGGCCCAGTTGCGACTCCGGAAGAGCGGCGCGAGCGCGGACCACGTTTTTGTCAGTTCGGGTTTGCTGCAGTACAGAACCTACAATGTACAGCTCGCCAATCGCTACGGGCAGCGTTGGCCGTTCAGATTCGAGGGGGCAGCGGGAAGAGGGGTTCTTCAACCCGAGTTTCTCACCGCGATGCTGGTTGGCCTTACCCGGAGCAACGAAGTGTACTACCTCAATCACAGCTTCGGTTATTTCTTTGAGTCACTCCAGGCTCGCCCCCGGGGAATGACGTATTCGCTGCAGGTTCTGCCTGACGACCCGATTCTTCCACCGCGCCTGACAGCGCAAGAACTGGATGAGAATCAGAAGTTCTGGCAAGAAGTTGAGCCGGTCCTGCGCAGACTGCCAAGGCCGCCCGAGAATGTGCCCGCTGATTGGCAGTGGTTAAGGCAGATCTACTCCAGGGCGCTGAACACTTGGGCGACGACACTCCAACAGCATGATCGCGTCGCCGACGCAACCAAATGGTACGAGTTGGCTGTGGTAGTCAATCCTGAGAACCTCCCTGCCAAGGTCAACTTGGCGTTCAACACCCGACTTGCCGCGAAAGACGCTCTGAAGGATCTTGACCCGGCCCGGGCGGCCGAGCAATTGCCTCGCGCGTATGGAGGCACTGAAGGCTATATCTCCATCGGCGGTCCGTTCGACGATCCGGCGTGGCTGTACCGGACGGCCGAAGAGTACATGCAAGCCAACCTCTTCAGACAATCGCTCGTGGCGTTCGATCGATTGCATAAGCTCTTCCCAGCCAACCCGGCGGTCGACCTCTGGAGAAGGAACATGGAAATCATGACGAGGTTCGGCCTTGGCGACACGGCAAACGCGGAAAAACAGGCGCTTGCACTTTGCCTGGAGCACCCGCGCGAAGACAGTGTGCTCGAGGCCCTGACGCAGATATACATGATGACGGCTCGCTTTTCGAACGCGCTCGACAGTGTCGACAAGCAGCTGGCCCTTAATCCATCAAACCAGCGGGCGCTGCTCAATAAGGCGGCGGTCTGCATCCACCTCCAGCAATTCACTAATGCGATACCACCGCTGGACAAGCTGCTTTCGCTCGTGCCCGACAGCGCCGCGGCATTGATGAACCGCGCTATTGCTCACCTGCAATGCGGTAATCTCGATCAAGCCGAGCGCGACTATGAAGCCCTGCGAAAGACGATGCCTGCCTATCATCCGGTCTACTACGGACTAGGCGAGATTGCCTATCGGCGCAATGACAAGGCTTCCGCCCTTTCTAACTACGAGCTCTACCTCAAGTACGGCCAAAGAGACAGTGAAGAGTACCAGCGGATCGCGGAGCGCGTTAAGGAATTGCAGAGCGGCAAAGGCACTTGACGGCCAGCGTCCATCGCGAGCCATGCCCCATGCAATACCGCGTCGGGGGGCGGGGGAACGTGGCTCGCCAGACCCGAGCTACACCGGATTCCCAGGACCAGCATGGCTGGCGCTCCCGGTTGCCGCAACCCGCACGGCGCTGGATTATCCAAGATGCGCATCGTTCACATCATCACCCGCCTGATCATCGGTGGCGCACAGGAAAACACCGTCGTAACCGTGCTGGGTTTGCGGCAAATGCCGGGCGTGAGCGTGGCGATTGTGGCTGGACCCACGAGCGGGCCGGAAGGTTCATTGGTGGACCTCGTGCGCGACAAGCCTGGGCTCTTCACCTGCGTTCCAACCCTTGTGCGCCCCGTGCATCCATGGAAGGACGCGCTTGCGCTGCGAGCATTGGTGCGATGGCTGCGGTCTGACCGGCCTGATCTGGTGCACACCCACAGCGGCAAGGCGGGCTTCCTCGGCAGACTGGCGGCACGCCAGGCTCGCGTCCCAGTGATAGTGCACACGGTCCACGGCCCATCGTTTGGCCAGTTTCAGGGCCTATTCGCTAATACTCTCTTCCGCGCCGCTGAACGGCTGGCCGGGAGCATGACCGATCACTTTGTTGTTGTGGCGGACGCCATGCGGCGCCAATACCTTGCAGCGAGTATCGGACACGCTGACCAGTATACCCGCATCTTCAGCGGCTTCGCGCTTGAGCCGTATGCACAGGCGCGGAACGACTCGGCTCTTCGCCGGCGACTCGGCTTGTCACCAAACGATCTGGTTGTCGGCAAGATCGCTCGACTTTTCAAACTCAAAGGACATGATGAACTCCTTGCTATAGGCCCCACACTGTTTCGCTCTTGCCCAAACCTGAAACTCCTGTTCGTTGGCGACGGGGTGCTGAAGGCCAAACTCGAACAATCCTTTGCGGCAGCCGGCTACGGCTCGCGCGTCTTGTTTGCGGGACTTGTCCAGCCCGAAGACGTTCCCCGGTACGTTGGCATCATGGACGTTGTCGTGCACCTCTCGCGCCGAGAGGGCCTGCCTCGCGCGTTGCCCCAAGCCATGGCGGCCAGCAAGCCGGTGGTGGCGTACGACTGTGATGGAGCTGGCGAGGTTTGCCTCAACGGGCGGACGGGGTACTTGGTCCCGTCTGGAGACCGTGATTGTCTATCACAGCGGCTTTTGGAATTGGCCAACGACCCAAGTCTCAGAGCTCGACTGGGCAAGGAAGGACAGGGTTTTGCGAAGCGTCACTTTGCCGCGGATCGGATGGTGGAAGACCTATACCGGCTTTATGGGCGGCTTCTGGAAGGCGCCGGAGGGCGGCGGAAAACGGACACATGATGAGCGCGCTGCTTAGCTTTCCCGCGCTGTCGTACCTCATGGCCGCCGGCGCCGGTTTTGCCACTTCGGCGGTCGCCCTGCCAATTTGGCGTGCGTGGTGTCGGCGCGTGGGACTGGTCGATGACCCGGGCCACAGGAAGATACACCCTGAGCCTGTTCCTCTAGCTGGCGGATTGGCGGTCATGACTGGATTGATCGTCCCTCTGGTCGCGGCTTTGTTGGCACTGCATTTCGGATGGTTCGACTCAAGCGCCACAAACGCGCTCGGACACGGCTTTGAACGGCGCCAGTTCCAACTGCTGGCATTGTTGGCCGGCGCGCTCGGCATGGTTGCGCTCGGTTGGTTTGACGACCGCCACGAACTGCGTCCGGCGCAGAAGCTGATCGGACAGATGCTTGTCGCGGCGCTGGTCGCCGCGAGTGGGGTGCGCATTACGCTCTTTGTGCCAAGCGCGATTTTCAGCTTTGCGGTCACGGTGCTGTGGATAGTCACTCTGACAAACGCACTGAACTTCATGGACAACATGAATGGTCTGTGCGCGGGCCTGGGCGTGATTGCCGCGTTTTGCTTTGGATTGAAGGCGGCTGTGGGCGGTCAGTACTTGGTAGCGCTTCTAGCATTCTTGAGCGCGGGAGCCATGCTAGGTTTCCTGCCTTACAACTTTCCCCGTGCCTCGGCCTTTCTGGGCGATGCCGGCAGCCATCTAACCGGCTACCTCCTGGGCGTGTTAGCCATCTTGCCCCACTTCTACACCAGAGAAAACCCTTCCTCGCTCGCGGTGCTTGGTCCGCTGCTGATTCTCATTGTGCCGTTGGCCGATCTTGTATGCGTCGTGCTCTTGCGCTGGCACGCCGGCCACCCCGTCTACGTCGGCGATACCAATCATCTCTCGCATCGCCTTGTGCGCCGTGGCTTTTCCCAGACAACCGCGGTTCTATGCATTTGGTTCCTGGGTGCGCTCGCTGGCGCCATCGCTTTCTTCTAGCCCAAATACCGCGCCCAACCGAACCGCCGGATGCCCGATTCCGCCACAGGCCTAGCATTCGATGTTTGCGTATGACTGCTCGGTGGGTGACACTCAAACCCGATGAGCAAACCGTTCTACGTTACGACAGCCATCGACTACGTCAACGGCCAGCCGCATCTCGGACACGCATATGAAAAGGTGATCGCGGACGCGATCGCCCGCACGCACCGTGCCCTGGGTGAGGAGGCGTTCTTTCTGACTGGCCTCGATGAGCACGGCCAGAAAGTGCAGCAGGCGGCGGCAGTGGAAGGCAAGTTGCCCCAAGCGTATTGCGACGAGCTCGCGGCGAGTTGGCGCGCTTTTGCGGAAGCGCTCGATCTGTCGAACGACGATTTCATTCGCACGACCGAGGCCAGACACAAATTGCCGGTCCAGGCGATCCTTGGAAAACTGCACGCGTCTGGCCATTTCTATCGCGCGTCTTACACGGGTTTCTATTCCCTGAAGGAGGAGACGTTCCTTACTGACAAGGACCGCCGGCCGGACGGCAGTTTCGACCCGATGTGGGGCGAGGTGGTCAGGTTGTCCGAGGACAATTACTATTTCAAGTTGCGGGACAAGCAACAATGGTTGATCGACCACATTGAAGCTAATCCCGACTTCATCCAACCTGACTATCGCCGCAATGAGGTCCTTGGTTTTCTTCGTGGCGAGCCTTTGCAGGACCTTTGCGTTTCAAGACCAGTCACCCGCCTGAACTGGGGAATCCCGTTGCCGTTCGATCCAGATTTCGTCACCTACGTCTGGTTTGACGCGCTCTCAAACTACATAACCGCGCCTGCTTCGTTGGGCGATCCGACGGTCCTCGCCGCCGTCTCAGGCGCCGCCGCCGGCGCCGTTGACACGCCCGGCTCAAGACGCGGGAGACGACTTTGGCCCGCGGATATCCACGTCATCGGAAAGGACATTATCAAGTTTCACGCCGTTTACTGGCCAATCATGTTGAGCGCCGCCGGCTTGCCGCTGCCAAGGCAGTTGCTCGTCCATGGATGGTGGCGGAAAGACGGGCAGAAAATGAGCAAGAGCACTGGGAATGTCGTCGATCCTGTTGCCGTAATCCGCGAATGGGGAGTGGATGCCTTCCGGTTCTATGTCGTGAGGGAACTCGACATCGGTCCTGACGGAAATTGGACGGACTCCGGTTTTTCCGCACGTTACAGCGCCGAACTTGCCAATGGCCTCGGCAACCTTGTCAACCGTTCACTCTCAATGCTCCACCGATATCGACACGGCCACGTGCCACCGCGCGCTGACGACTTGGCGGATTTTGCCAGCCGTCTGACGACTCGTGTGATCGGGCATTTGCGCGCTCACCAACTCCAGGCCGCCTTGGTCGCCACCTGGGAGCTCGTGTCACGCGCAAATCAATACATCGACCAGACCGCTCCGTTCAAGTTGGCGAAGGATTCGTCTCAAGCAGGACGGCTCGATGCGGTCCTTTATAACCTCGCTGAGACCTGCCGGGTGCTCGCGGTCTTGCTTCTGCCGTTCCTTCCATCGACCTCGAATGCCATGTTCCGACAACTCGGTTTCGAGTGTGGGCCCGACCAACTGACTGAGGCTGCCTGGGGAGGTCTTTCCGAGGGCCATCTGATCGGCAAACCATCGCCGCTATTCCCCCGGCGGGATCAAGTGGCGCGGAGTCGGCCTGCGCCTTGAATGCGGTTAATTCAGCCATGACAAACGAGCTCAACAAGACTTCGCCACGCCAGCGCAAGATCATGTGGCGCTGCGTTTTGGGCCACAAGTGGGTCGGGTGCACCTGCTCGCGGTGCGAGAAGATTCGCGACAGGAATCATGATTGGGACCACTGCCGGTGCCGACGCTGTGGGCTGCTCAGGCACTCAGAGCATGATTGGAAAGACTGCGTGTGTCGCACGTGCGGCGAGACAAAACACAGGTGGGTGGAGGGCGTCTGCACCCTGTGTGGCGTCACCTGTTCCCATGAAGAACTAGCGGGCACGCCCGCGGAGATAGTCGATGGCCTCACGGCGCACATCAGCCGTTCCCGGTTCTGCCAACGCTGCGGCGCGAAAGTGCAACGATAATCCTCGTTCGAACCGTGAGAAGAACATCGGGCGAGCACGGTCAAGTCTTGGACAAGCCGAGGTCTGATCGGCGGTCACTTCGATGCACAACCGCCGGCGGACTATCTGGTCCTAGAACCAGCGGCGTGTTGGTGGATGAGATCGAGGCGCGTTTCCTGGAAAACATACAAGAACGATGCCCAATTCCTGAGGGCGAGACGCTCGTCGTGGCGGTCTCCGGAGGACTGGACTCGATGGTCCTGCTTCGTCTGCTGGCGAAGCTGGCGCCGCGGGAGAAATGGCGGCTGATTGTCGCCCATTTCAACCACCGACTCAGGGGGCGAGAAAGCGATCTGGACCAGGCGTTCGTTGAGCGTGCGGCGGGCAAGATCGGGCTGGTTTGTCATGCCGACGCGGGGGATGTGCGTCGATACGCTCGAGAACACGGACTTTCGACCGAAATGGGGGCGCGTGAGCTGCGGCATCGGTTTCTTGCCAAAATCGCGCGCGCGCACTCGGCCAGCCGCGTCGTGCTTGCGCACCACGCTGATGACCAAGTTGAAACATGCATTCTGCGGTTCCTGCGCGGATCGGGACTGGAGGGGATTCGAGGCATGAGACCCGAGGCTCAGTCCCCAGCCAATCGATCCGTGCTGCTGGTAAGGCCCTTACTTGACTTCCCTCGCGCGATTCTGGCCGACTATGCCAAAAGGAACCGAATCCGATTCCGCCATGATTCCAGCAATTCCAGCTCGGATGTAGCGCGCAACTACTTGCGACGATGCGTGCTGCCTCTCATCCAACGCCGACTGCAGCCCGCCCTGCGACAGACAGTCATGCGCGCGGCCAACCTGGCGGGCTCAGAGGCGGAATTCGTCACTGAGGCGGCAAGACGGTGGCGCGCCAGACGCAAGTGCATTCCATTCGATAATCTCCACGTCGCCGTTCAGAGGCGCGTAATTCAGATCGAATTGCGCGAACTCGGTTTGACGGAGCGATTTGACCTGGTCGAAGCCTTGCGTCAGACGCCAAACCGGCCTGTCATGACCGAGCATGGCGCGCGAGTGTGGCGTGACTCAAGGGGCCGCGTGCTCTCTGGAGCCGCGCACACTTCTGGATTCGATCGAACCCGCTCGGTTGTCACATTGTCTGAAATGGCAGGGGAGACGATCTTCGACGGGGTGACAATTCGCTGGCGCGTCAGAAGGTCAACCGGGACGCACCGGCGGCGTCGGTCCATGCCTGGTCTTGAGTGCTTCGACGCTGACAAAGTCGGGACGGACGTGCTGTTGCGACACTGGCAGCCGGGAGACCGTTTTCAGCCTATTGGCATGCGACACTCCGTCAAGCTCCAGGACTTGTTCGTGAACGCAAAAGTGCCCCACCCGGAGAGGCACTCCCGCATCGTTGCCGAAGCGATGTCGGGTATAATCTTCTGGGTTGAGGGCCTGCGGATCGGGGAAGCTTTCAAACGTGGCGCGGATACACTTCGCGCTCTCGACTGGGCATGGCACAGGTCCGGTTCAGACTCGCGCATCATGCCTTCGCTGGCCTGCTGGCTGTCCACAGTTGCCGGACCAGCATCTCAATAGAGCATGTGGCTCGGTTCTCGCCTTCAACTGCCGCGTGAGCGCCTATGATTGACGCTCCAAATCAAGACGCCGGCGACGAACCGGCGGTCATTGAGAATTCGGAGGTTCATCCCGTCGTTCATTCCTGGAGCTTCTTCTTCGAAGTGTCGGGCGCCCACCAACTCACAATCAGTCCAAGCGCGTAGACAAGTCCGCACAGCGAGCCGACGCGGGAATACGAACCGCCAACGGCGGCGAATAACACACCCGCGAAAAACACGCCGACCGCCGTCGCAAAACGGCCTAAGTTGTAGGCAATGCCACTGCCGGCCGCGCGAACGCGGGTGGGGAATAGCTCGGGCAGATAAAGCGGCAGCCAGCCGAAGAAGAGCGTAGCCACGAAACCTTGCGCGAAAACAATCGGCAGAAATGAAGCCTGCAGTGGCGCCGTGCCGAGGAACATCAGCAGCGTCAATCCGGTGGCACCCGCGCTGATGCAGGCATAGGCGCGGCGGCGGCCCAACCGCGCGGCAATCTGCGCGCCACAAAAGCTGCCCACTACTGCGCCCAGCGCCCACCAGCCTTGCGTGAGCGCCTTGTAACCCGCCTCGGTTGCTCCTCCCACTTTGTCCGCCCAGGGAATCATCCACTTGCTCGCCGCCCAGGCCCCGAGCATGGGAATGGCACCCAGCAGAATTCCCATGACGGTCAAGCGCAGGAGTGGCGGACGTAACAGCTCGCGGACCGGTGAGACAGGTGTCCGCGCACGAGGCGCGCTGGAACCTCCTGCGCGAGATTCCTCTTCAGCGGCCTTGCTTTGACTGGCCAGCCACAACGGCGACTCGGGCAATGCCACCAGGACCACCACACCTAATAGAGCAGGCGCGGCAGCCAGACCGAAAACCCAGCGCCACGAATCGGGCGTGATGTGCCACGCGCGGGCGATCTGGGAGAGCATTAGGATGCCGCTATTCATGGCCGCGCCCATTAAGCCTGCCACGATGGGCCGCGACTTGTCCGGCCAGCACTCCGCCGCCAGCGCCACGGCATTAGGCCAGACACCGCCTACACCCAATCCAACCATGAACCGCAGCAGAAGCATCTGCTCCTGCGTTTTAACCAGAGTCCCCAGACCAGCAAACGTCGAGTAGAAAAGAACACTAACGCCCAGTGCCCGCGTGCGGCCGATGCGATCCCCCAGGCTGCCAAAGAGAATTCCGCCCACCGCCGCACCAAGCATGAGCGCCGCGGTGAAGCGAGCAAACCAATCGCCTCCCACTGTCGGTGTATAAACATCACCGAGCAGGCTCTGGGAAACGGACAACGAGGCAACCGGCATCAGCCCCAGTTCCACCCCGTCGAAGAGCAGGCTGCCAATTGCGGCGAACAGGACCGCGAACCGGGCTTGTTTTGAAAGGGGCGCGGGCATCAGCTCTCGCTCTTGCGGCGTTGTGATTCGATGGCGCGCAGGATGGCGCTATTGTCCAGTGTGCCCAGCCCCAAACGCTCAGCCAGTTCAAGAAGTTCGCGATGCGTCTGGCTCAACGGCAAGGGTTGACCCGCGTGGGCGGCGGCTTCCAGAATCAGTCGCACGTCCTTGAGATGCTGTGAGAGTCGGGCCTGTGGCTCGAAGTCGCCTTCAACCATCTTGCGGCCTTTCACGTCCATCGCCCGCGAGTAGGCCATGCTGCCCGCCAGCACCTCGATCGCCGCGGCGCGCGAAACCCCGATTGCCTCGGCGAACACCAGCCCTTCCGCCAGGGCCGCCCTGTTTAATCCCAGGACCAGGTTGCTGATCAGTTTCATCTTCGCCGCGCTGCCGCACGGCCCCGCGTGAAACACTCTTGCCCCCAGCACACGCCACAAGTCAGCGCACGCCTCGAATGCTTCGCGATCGCCGCCGACAATCACGGTTGCTTCGCCTCGCCGCGTCTGCTCGCTCGACCCGGAGATTGGCGCGTCCAGGTAGCACACGCCGCGGGCGGCTAGCCGCGCCCCAAGTGCCGCTGTCCTCTCCGGCTCGCCCGTGGTGGTGTCCAGTAGAATCTGTCCGGCGTGCAGTCCGCCGCTCAATCGAGCGAGCACGGCTTCGACAATGTCCGTCGTGTAGAGACTGATGATGATGCGTTCGCACGCGGCTAGCGGGTTGTCGCTCCACTGCGCGCCGCGCGCCACCAACGCGTTCGCCTTCGCGGGCGTGCGATTCCAGACCGCCACCCGATAGCCGCTCTCCAGCAAGCGTTCCGCAAGCGCCGTGCCCATCAGACCAAGGCCGATGAGGCCGACGAGTTCTGTGTCTGATTGTGATTCCATCCCGTATCGCTGCGGATTCAGGACTCTAGCGCGGGAATCGCGCGCCCGGCAAGCTGGACCGCAAGGCGTGGGCGTGTAAGCGAACTGACTTCGCTTCGTTCCTGGGCTCGCAAGAGAGGCAGGAGCAGGCGAGCGCTTCCTGTCGCGCGCTCCGGAGCCAAAAGGAATTCGGGCAAATCGTCGCCTGGAACCAGGCGGCTCAGAGAAGATGAAGACGAGAAAACGATTCTGGTCAGCGCAAGATTGGCCAATGAGTTGGCCGATCGCCGCTGGCTGATTGTTCCTCCGATTGCGTGGTTGCATCAATGTCAACCTGATGCTAGTTTGCGCTCTATCGAACCTAAGATGGGCGAGGACCGTAACAACGACAATTGGCGGAACGAACGGCGGGGCGATGTT
>JAXDCU010000520.1:0-8894 GCA_034677645.1 Verrucomicrobiia bacterium | reverse complement strand
TGCTGGGCGGTGTAGGGATGGCGTTGGAGCAGCGCCGTGATCTGCCCCTTGAACGCGTCGAGTTTGCTGGGGCGTTGGACTCCCTGGCGCGGTCGGTAGGTGGGTTGGTCGATCCACTTCTCGACGGTCTTGGGCTCCAGATGCAGCTCGGCGGCGATCTTGGAGACTTTAGCCGCCAACGGCACCAGAACCGACTACCTGCTCTCCGTCCGACCGTACTTGCCGGGCCCGGCTTTCTTGACGTCCTTGGTCCTCTTGCCAGTGACGTAGAATCAGTTGTGCAAGCGATTCGCGGTTTCGGTCATCACACTGGCCCAACGATCTCAGGGTCGGTTGGGTGGCAGCCGCAGGCTCGGATCGCCAAACAACATGAACTTCATCCCTTGAAACAAAATGCTCGGCGGATATCAGTCGGCGTTGGGTTTCAACGAAGCCAGATGTTCGGCCTCGAAATAGAATCGCACGGCCGCAGCCCAACAGTCGCCTAAGCGGATATGCTCCCTCGTCGCGCCTCGCCGCAGGCCAAATTGGGCGCAACGAACGTCACCGTATTTGCGTTCATGACCACTAAGCGCGGTTCCGATGCATTGGCCAGCGCCCGCACAAAACCATCTCCCAGAGTCAACGCGCTCGGCTGACTTCCCGTGTTGCAACCAACAGAAGGCGTAGTCGTACGCCGCGGGCGTGACCCGATCGAGCACCATGTACCGCACGGGCATCACATCCACGTCGCCCACCAACAGCACGTAGCGCAAGCCGCGCTCGCGCCACTCGGCATAGAGAAATCGTTTAAGTTTCTCCAGGTCGTCAACCCCGGTTGCCACCTGCAGAACCTCTTCCAGGGGCCGGACCTCGACGCGCAGGAGCTTGCGCTTGTAAGTAACGAACTCCTGAAGCGCCGGCTGCCACGCCCGCGGGGCAACGACAATCAACCGGTTGGTTTCGCCGCCGCCCCGCGACGCAGGTTCGGCAGTTTGAGGGCGCGCGATATGGGAAGCCCGAAGGCGCGGCCAAATCAGGGTTCAACGACTTCCAAGCCGCGGACGTGGCGGAATTCGCGAGCGTTGAAGGTAACCACAGCCCAGCGGCGTTGCAGAGCAGTCGCGGCGACGATCAAGTCGTGGGGACCGATCATCCGCCCGGAGGCGGTGAGCTGCGCCCAGATTCGCGCGTGCGCGCGAGCCACCCGGGTGTCTACGGGCACGACCTCCAGCCGCCGGAACAGCTTCTCAATCCAGCGTCGGCGTCGCCGGGCGCGGGCAGCATCCGCCTCCGCTTCGATGCCAAACCACAATTCGCTGAACGTGATGATACTGACCGCCACCGGTTCCGGGGGCCGCGCATGCAGCCAAGCCGAGAGGTCGAAGCCTTCGCGTTCGTCGGCGATAAGCAATGAACTGTCGAGGATCAGCCCCACGGATTCTTGAGGGACTTGAGCGCCTTGCGGCCATTGCGCACCGCCGCCGCGATTTCCCGCCGGTCTACCGCGGGCAGAGCGGCGCCGGCGAGATCGTCGGCCAGTTCATGGCTATTGCAGCCCGTTGGCGAGGCTGGGACGAGGAGGGCGTAAGGAACACCGAGCTTGACGATGGCAAAGGTCTCCTTCCGGGAATAGACCCGGTTGACACACTCGCTGAAGCTTCTGGAAGCTTCCGTGAGGCTCAACGTCTTCATGGCGGCATTGTATTCCAAGCGGGCGAGAGGTCAAGCAGTGCGTCGGTTGACAGGAAGTGGCGGCAGCATGTTAACGCGGCGGAGCCGGGAGACTCATTGAGGGTTGTTTTAGGGCACAACCCCCTAAAGCCTGCAACCTTCACTTTCAACCTCACCCTGCGGCGAGTCTCCACCGCCGACGCAAACTCAAGCCGCGCCCGACACGTCAACGGCCTACCCGAGCGGTTCATCGTTCGCCAACCTCTCGGCGAGGCTCCACAGCCCCTTGTTGAGAGTGACTTTCGAGTCGATGCCCCGCAACGCGCGGACCGAACGCAGTTTCCCGCGCCGATCGCGCCGATTGTCCGACAAACCACCACGAATCAGGTTCTCCAGACGATTGGTGGCGTGCCAGAGGTCGGCACCTTCGTCCTCGGGTCAGATGCAGCAACAGGTTCACCGTGGCTCCGACGGTCCCAACGCAACCACCGCCCCCGCGCCTGCGCCGCAGCGCCAAGGCGCAGCCTGCCTGAACCTCGGGGCGCCCGGCCACCACGTGAACCTTTCGTCGCAGGTGCAACGGAAGGCTGGACGGCTCCGGATGGGCATAGGCGGTGCTTCGGGTGCTCAATTGAAAATGGCCTCTGGGCGATCCCGGTGGCAGGCTCCACGCCATGAAACACCTTTCCTCATGCAATCGACGCCAGTTCCTCGAGCTCACCACTGCCGCGATGAGCGCGGCACCGTTCCTGACCCAAGCTGCGGAGTCCACCTCAGAGCGCGCAGGCAAAATCCAGCTCGGGTCTGTAAGCTGGAACTTCCATAGTCTCAGCCCCGCAGCCGACCCCGAGGCCGCCATCGACACCATCGGCGAACTGGGCTTTGCCGGGATCGAATTGATCGCCAACTCAGGCGTCGACTTCAAGGCCTTCTGGACGGACGACCGGGTGGACCGGATCAAACAGAAACTGGAGCGGAACAAATTGCGCGTTACCCAGTTCGCCATGTTCCAGCCGGTCGTCGAAGACCTTTCAAGTTCACTGCGTGATGAGCGTGAGCGAGGGCTGGAGCATTTCGAGTCCGGCTGACGCTGTCCGGAGGATCACGATCAGGTTGGCCGTCTTTCAGGCCAAGGCCGGAACCAGGTTACGCCGACCTTCGATGAACTCGGCCACAATCTGGTTCGCCAAGCTCAGCTTCGCCTTGGGATGGGATTGTTCGTGGAGGAGCATCATGCAGACGCTCAGGACATCGCCGCAGCCGGTTGCGTTCACGTGCCGCGCCACCGGAACGGCTGGGACGACAACCCACTGGCCGCGTTCATAGTAACCAGCGCCCGCCTGGCCCATGAGAAGCACGCGCGGCGACCACCCCGTCAGCCGGGCCGGGTCCAGGCGAAGTTCAGCTCCCTGTTCCTTCTGATTGACGAGTGTCCGGCTCCCGTTTGCCAGGTTGACCAGGATCACCGAGACCGGGGTGCGGTGTCCTGGACGGATTTCTGTGAGCGACAGATCCGTGCCGACGGCCCGAAACTCGACCAGAATCTTCTGACCGTGCGTGTCACCGCCGAGTACGGTGGCCAATCCGCACGAAACGCCCCACAAGGACAGCAAGCACGCCGCGTTGGCCGCGGGCCCGCCTCCAACTTCGAGCACCTCGTCAGTTTCCCCCTTGCTGTTCTCCGCGGGGAAGCTCTTGACGAAGACGCTGATGTCGTAGGCCGCGTGGCCGATGCAGAGGATGTCAGGCGTGGGTGATCTGTCCGGCGAGATCGGCGCGCAACAAGTGCATCAGCAAATGTTCGATCACCAGGTGAACGGCTTCGGTCTGAGGCGTTGATTCAACCGGTACCAGAATCGAGCAGGTCGCCTCCTGGTGCAGCAAACCTCCGTCGAAGCCGACCAAAGCGATGGTAGTGGCGCCCACCTCGTGGGCGTAGCGGACGGCGCGCACGAGGTCGGTGGAGAACCCTTTACCGCCGTGAACCGAGATGGTCAGCACCACATCACGGCTGGCCAATAATCCGCGCATTTGGTTGACGAACACATCGGCACGATCCGCATCGTTCGCCCAAGCAGTGTAGAGAGACACATTGTCCGTCAGGCACCGGACGGCAAAGGGCCGTGCTCCGGTCGGGATCACGTACTTGGCGAGGTCACACGCGAAATGTTGAGCGGTCGAAGCAGAGCCTCCGTTGCCCATAGCGTACACGTGGCCCTGCTCTCGGTAGCACTTGAGGAGGATCTGCCGCGCCCGCTCAATCGCCGTTTGGTCGAGGCGGCGCAGCAGGGCCACCGTCTCTTCGAGAAAGGCGCTGATCATGGCGGTCAGTCTACATTTCTTTTGCCCTCTTGGCGAGCGTGAGCTATCCGGCGCTGGTGCGACCGCGACGGCCGTCGAGGGCGGGGCGCGTGCCGCTTGCTCCTCCCACAGTCCGCAGTGGCGCAGAATCTTCTCGATCACCTCGGTCTGATGGCGCTCCTGCGCCGAGGCTTCAGGCAGGCCATCCGTAGTAGCGCACCAAGTGGCTGCCCGGATCGGGGATGCCTGCCCACCGTAGCCCGCCAGGACGAAGGTGGGTGCTGCGTCACTTCCGCCTTCCCTCTGCGAGCTACGGCGGACAGGCCACCAGGAAGTCCAAGGGATCGAACACCTGAGGCATAGGCTGGAGGCTGCAGACTGTAGGCTTGAGACTCTCGGTGCGGAGACCGGTCCTCGACGCAGTTTTCCTACAGCCTCCGGTCTACAGCCTGCAGCCTGTGCAATCATCCGGGCCTGGCTGAAGGGGCAGCGGAGAAAGTACTCGATGAGGCGCTGCACGCCTTTCGGCTCGCCCGCCTCCAGGCGCACGCTCTGGTCGACGCTGAACCCGGACGCTCCGCGCGGAGAGGAAATTGCCAACCGCTAGAAGCCGAGCTTCGCAGCGCGGTGGTTGCCTTTCAGCATGTTGTCCGCATCCACCGCCAGACCCTTGGGCCGCGTTGTTATGCCGCCGCCGTTGACCACGTCGATCCCGTAGTCCTGCGTTTTCTTGCCCGTGGGCCTGGTGTCGGTGATTGTATTGCCCAAGATGTGAATGTCGTATGGCTGGCCGCCCCCGAGCGAAATGCCGGCTTTCCAGGTACCCGGTGGCCAGATGGCGTTGTTCTCGATGACGTTGCCGCGGATCGTTATTCCCCCCGCATCGCGGTTGTCACCGTCATAGTTCTGGAAGATGCCTATGCCGGATTGTCCACATTCGGTGATGGTGTTGTTCTCGATGACGCTGTCGGTCAGCCCTGGCGCATCGATGCCGTTCCCCACCGCCTGGTGGATGGTGTTGCCGGAGATGGTGACATGCCGGCTGCGGGTGGTGAAGATCGCCGCCGGATAGTCGTCCGATTTGAGCGTGGCGATCTGGTTGTTCCAGAGCTCGAAGACATTCTGGTCCGCCAGGAAGCCGTCCTGCCCGGTCACCTGCAGCGCATCCAAGCCGATATCGCTGAACTGATTGTTCGTGGCGAAATTCCCGGTGGCGGTGCCTTTGCTGTCCCAGAACAAAACGGCTACGTCGCGGTCGGCTCTCTTGCCGCTTGCCTTCCAGTGGTTGCCGACATCCTGCACGACACTGTTGATGAGCCCGTTGCTGGTGGATGGACCCAGCGGGTTGCCGACGAACACAATCGCCTTGCCCCTCACGTGACGCACCGAAACGTGGTCGAGTAACACCCCGGACGTCCCCTTCAGGCTGATCAGTGCGTGTCCGTTGGCGAAGTCCGTACCCCCGCCTTCAAAGGCAATATCGGAGATCGTGACTCCCCGGATCTTGTCTCCAACCAGCAGCACAGGATCAGACCGATTGTCGGCCGCCGGCAGCAGAACCGTGCCGTCCTCGCCGTCGAGGCTTACGCCGGTGCGCAGGGTAAGGTTGCTGCGCAGCACATAAGTTCCTGCCGGCAGGTGCACCATTGCGGCGGTCATCGCCGCCTTGTTGATCGCCGCCTGCAAACACGGGGTGGCATTCGCCGCGTCGCAATCGGTGGGCTCGACGCTCATTGACCGTTCTGGCTGCATCTTGCGCACCCCCGGTGGAGTACTCGACACAGAAGAAGCGACAGAACCGCTCTCAGCCGTCGGTTGCCGGTTGCCGTGCCAAAGCACCAGTCCTGTGATGAGGATCACGACCGCGCAACCTCCTGATAGCAGCCACCACTTCATTCGTGGTGAGACATCTTTTCTCGCCGACTGTCCCAAAGATGGAACGATCATCGGCTGGGAGCATTTCGGGCAAGTGACTGTTGCGCCGGCCCCGCTGGCCTCAATTGCCCAATGCGTCCCGCATTGCGGACAGTTGAATTTGATGTCGCTAATAGATTCGTCCTCGCCGTGGTTTTCCACTCGCTTGAATAGGGTCTGAATTCGTTGCTCAAAATATTGCCTGCCGAGCGCGATCCCGTATTGATCGTGCCCAATTCCCAAGGGCATAGCCGCTGCCCTTTTGTACGCGGCGATTGCTTCTGCGCGCCTGCCCAAAAGGTCCAGCATGGCAAATAGGATTTTGCTTTTTCGACCTGGCTGGAGTGTGCCTGGCCGGGTATGGGCATTCAAGGCGAAACGCGGCAGAATTGTCTCCCTGCAAGGGCTTGGCCGGCCGTCGGGGGCGGGTGGGCGGCCGCCCACCAGCCCCCGAAGGCGGTCGTGCTCTCCAGGAAGGCCGGTTAGCGGGCCACTTCGGCTGGAAACGGCGGTCGCGCCGGCCATCGCGGGCGCCGGTCACCGCCGAGGGGTGGCCCCGCCTCACGCGCGGCGCGACCGCTCCACCGGTTCCCCTTGCCCTGAACCTCAGCCCGTAACCGAGATCTTCGCCGAAGGCGGGGCACGCGCCGAGGGCTCGTCCCATAGGCCGCAGTGCCGCAGAATCTTCTCGATGAGCTCGGTCTGGCGCCGCTCCTGCGCCGAGGCTTCAGGCAGGCAGGCGATGAAGGCGATGATTTTCATCTCCGCGCCACACTTGGGACAGCAAATTGGGTCCGACGCGTAAACCTGTTTGATCCACGCCGCCCCGCGCCGGAAGGCTCCCGACTGCCGCACTGCTGGCTGACTCCCGCTTTGACAACGGCGCATCCGCCCCCAAAATCTCTGATAATGCTGGGTTACGGAAAACAATGCTCTTGACCCGCTCACGAGTCGACAAAGCAAATCCCTATCACTACCAAGGGAACAGAGTGAAGTTGTAGATGATCTAAGGGGCACGACTTTCAATTGGACGGGACTTTCTATATGAGAACTTCAAGGCGACTGGCTTACATGCTCGCGGGCTGCTTGACCACTTTAGCGCTGGTTGCTGGTGTCCAGGCGCAGGATTTCGCTTACTCCACGTACAACGGCACCATTACCATCACAGGAATCGGGTGGGACGGTTTATTCGAAGAGAGGCAGGGGTCTCCCGCAGAGCCGCCAAGCTCGCAGAGGAGGCTCTTTTGCAACTCAGTCATGGCCGATACCAGCCTGGCCGATCATGTTCCTGCCGTCTACCGTCTTTGCGGCTGTGTGTCTCTGCGGGAGGTTTTGGGCCAACGCAGACCTTTGTGCCTCCCGCCAAGCCGCAAAGACGCAGAGACTGAATGCCACGCTGGTTACGAGCTTATCATACGCGTGGCAGGAACCCGCTTGCTGCGGGACGGTCTATGTCATACAGTGCGGCCATGAGCGCGATGTTGTCACGTATCACGATCGACCCGGAGGTTTGCCACGGCAAACCGGCCATCCGACATCTGAGGTATCCCGTCGAGTCCATACTCGAATACCTCGCGGCAGGCGACACGTTTGAAGACTTGCTCACCGAATTCCCCGATTTGGAGCGTGAGGACTTGCAGGCGTGCCTCGAATTCGCGGCGCAATCGCTCAGGTTGAAAAGCCAGCACCTCGTGCTCGCATGAGGTTTCTGGTGGACGCGCATCTGCCGCCGAGCTTATGCACCCTGCTGCAAGCGGGAGGGCATGACACCGTACACACCTGCCAGTTAACCGACCAAAACCGGACGCATGACGAGGTCATCAACGAGCTTTCGTTCCGCGAACAGCGGGTAGTCGTGACCAAGGACACGGACTTCTATCATTCGCATCTGCTCTTCGGCAGGCCGTGGAAGCTGCTGCTTGTTCGCTCCGGCAACATCCGCACCCGAGACCTGAAGGCGCTGTTCCAACAACATCTCCCAGCCATCGTCACAGCGCTGGAAAACAACTCGCTGGTCGAACTCGACCGGCAAACAGTCAAAACCGTGGCTTGAAACACGGTCGAAGCCGGGGCGTGGCGGCAGCGTAGGCACAAGCGGCGGTGAATCGCCGCCGCCAGCACGGAGCGGCCGGCATCAAGTGGACAGCGCAGCGCGGTGGAGTGTCATCCATGCAAGGCGAGTGATCTTCTCGATGAGATCGCTCGCCTGCGCCCACGCCCCGCTTGATAAACCTATAGGATTTTGCTTTTTCGACGTAGCAGGAGTGTGCCCGGACAGGCGGGGCTGTGCAATGCGAAAAGCGGGGGAAATTGTCCCTGCCAAGTGCCTGGTCGGCCTTTCGTTGCTGGTGGGTGGCGGCCCACCAGTGCCGAAAGGCCGGCGTAGCCTCCAAGAGGGCCGGTCAGCGGGCCACCGCGGCTGGAAACGGCGGTCGCGCCGACCACCGAGGGCACAGTTCACCGTCGAGCGGATGCCCGGCCTCGCGCGCGACGCGACCGCTCCACCGGTTCCGCTGGCCCTGAGGCTCAGCCCGTAACCGGGACCTTGCCGAGGGCGGGGCGCGCGCCGCTTGGTCCTCCCACAGTCCGCAGTGCCGCAGAATCTTCTCGATCACCTCGGTCTGATGGCGCTCCTGCGCCGAGGCTTCAGGCAGGCCATCCGTAGTACCGCACCAGGTGGCTGCCCGGATCGGGGATGCCTGCCCACCGTAGCCCGCCAGGACGAAGGTGGGTGCTGCGTGACCTCCGCCAGGAAGTCCAAGGGATCGAACACCTGAGGCATAGGCTGGAGGCTGCAGACTGTAGGCTTGAGGCTCTCGGTGCGAAGACCGGTCCTCGACGCAGTTTTCCTACAGCCTCCGGTCTACAGCCTGCAGCCTGTGCAATCATCCGAGCCTGGGAGAAGGGACACCGCAGGAAATATTGAATCAGCCGCTGGACCTCTTGCTGATCGCCCCCTTCCAAGCGGACGCTCTGGTCGACGCTGGCAAACAGACTGCAGGCTGAAGACTGCAGGCTGCAGGCTC
>JAXDCU010000519.1:0-12552 GCA_034677645.1 Verrucomicrobiia bacterium | reverse complement strand
GGATTCCAATCCGTCCCCAACTCCACCAGAAGCAACTGGGACGCGGTGGAACGCGTCCCTACCGGGCTCATGGTGCCGGCGCGTGACAAGCTGTGTGTCATCAAAGCTCGCGACAAACCAGTGTGGCACGGGCGTCCCGCCAGTGGCCTTGGGCAAGATGCCCAAGCCACACCGTCCACTTTCAAGGTCACAAAGCGTGTTCACGGGGACAATGAAACTGTTGTGCGTCGCTCTGCTGACGGTGGCGTGGCCGGCACTGGCCGGTTTTACGTTGAAGGAGCCGTCGGCCCAAAGCAATGAGTGCGCTGAATGTCACCGGAAAGAGAGCTCGGCTCTTTACCAGCAGTGGGGATCGAGCAAGCACTATCGCGGGAACGTCGGGTGCTATGAATGCCACATGGCACTTGAGACTGATCCGGACTCATACAAACACTACGGTGCTAGGATAGCAACGATCGTTACGCCGAAAGACTGCGGGCGCTGCCACGAGCTTGAGGTGAGCGAGTTCAACGCGTCTCACCATGCCAAGGGGGCTCGCATACTTGGATCGCTCGACAATGTGCTGGCGGAAGTCGTGGAGGGCAATCGCGCGTTTCGCACGCCCGCTTTTCCACAGGGCAATTCTGCGGCGGCGGTCAACGGCTGTTGGCAGTGCCACGGAAGCGAAGTGAAACTCCTGGCGGACGGCAAGCCCGATCCCGCCGTTTGGCCCAACACGGGGATCGGCCGGATCAACCTCGACGGCAGCGAAGGGTCGTGCGCCGCATGCCATTCGCGCCATGAATTCTCAGCCGCCCAGGCTCGGACTCCGGACACGTGCGGCAAATGCCACATGGGGCCGGACCATCCGCAAATGGAAATCTACAACGAGTCGAAACACGGGGTGGCCTATCGGGCGGACGTCTCCCGCATGAACCTGGCCAGCGCGAAATGGATCGTGGGCGAAGACTACAGCGCCGCGCCGACTTGCGGCACGTGTCACATGAGCGCAACCAGGAATCAGCGGGTGACACACGATGTTGGCCTTCGGATTTCCTGGAACAACCGTCCTGAGCTTTCGCTGCGGCCCGAAGTCTCCGATGCCAAACTGGAACTGCCCGGCAAAGATATCTCCTGGCAAACACGTCGCACGAACATGGTTGACGTCTGTCTCAACTGCCACAACCAAGTGTTTGTTGACGCCTTCTACAAGCAGTACGACGGGCTCATCGAACTCTACCACGACAAATTCGCCACACCAGGGCTTGCCCTTTACAAAGCGGCTGGTCCGTTACTCAGGCCCGCCCAGTTCAGCAACCCCGTGGACTTCATCTGGTACGAAATCTGGCATCACGAAGGCCGCCGCGCCAGGCACGGCGCATCCATGATGGGGCCCGACTTCACGCACTGGCACGGAACATACGAAGTCGCCAAACACTTCTATGCCGAGTATATCCCTGAGCTCGAAGAACTGGTCCACCAGCATAAAGACTCGGCTGAGTCTGACAAGAAGAACGCGGCCACAAAACTCAGGCAACTGATCGACGAAACCCTCAATAGTTCCAACCACGCCTGGTATCTCAACAAGATGGACCCGGCCGAAAAAGCTCGGCGCGAACAGCAGCTCCGCGACTTCCAGCAGCGTTATGCCAAGTAGAAGTTCAGTGCCGCTCCGCGGGGCGCGATTAGCGAAGCGCAACGGTGATTCTCATCGACTCTCGAACCGGTGACAGCCGGATCACCGAGCGTGCCGTGTCAAAGCTCCGTCCAGGTCGTCCATTAACGGTGAAGCCGTGGATTGTTTTTCCATCCGGAAGGCGAAGTCTCATGACGATCGCGCTCGGTTTGCCACGCGGAGGAGGTTGAATCAGCGCCTCGATTCGGTTTTCGTCCACACGCGAGACGATCTCGTAAGCAACGGGGCCGAAGCTAGTCGGCGCGTTGCTGACCGCGAGTTTGCATCCATTCTCGAGCCATGCGGACGGTGTCAAAGGCGCAAGCCAGAGTTCGTCGCCGCGCTCCGTTACCAGCATCGTCCGTGTCTGATAGAGGAAGTAGCCGGTCTCGTGCGTTTTGTCCCATGCACCGCTGTGGTTGAAGTGTTCCCACAGAGTGAGAACCTCGAGGTTTGCCAATGAAGCGAGCGCGTTAAAGTAGGAGCGGACAAACGGTCGCACGTCGTCCCGCAGAGCGTAAATCTCGGCGTTGCGCGCATAGAAAGGCTGGACCTTGGCAAACCCGCCCAGATTGAACCAGTCGCGTTCGTTCTCATCAGCCGGATAGTCGAACCAACCGCTGCCAAGAAACGCCCGGTCCTCCAGGTATTCCATCATGACTCCGACGCGCGGGTCCGTGGCTTCGAGGACGCCTGTCGGCACCAACTGATGCGAACCCAGTTCGACGTCATACGCCCAGCTTCGGCCAGCGTCTTCGCCCGGGAAGAACTCAGCTACGCGGCCGGGGGCGTGGACTTGCGCCGGCGCGAAAGCGCGCCATGTACCATCCCGCAGCGAAACCACGGGGGCACGCCAGGCGGTCTCGTCAAAAGCGCGCGCCGTCGCGCGCGCAAGCGCGTCGCCTTCGCGGCGGAAGGTTCTGGCATCCGAATGACCTATGGCTTCGAGCGTGTTGCCGAGCTGCCGCAAGGCCGCCGAGTAGTAGCCGTTCAGGGAGAAGTGGAAAGCGTAAACGTTCCAGTCGGCCAGCACGCCCGGCGGCATCAGTCCCTCGGTGAGAGCCACCTGCCACGAGTTCTGGCCGGCGCCGGCTATTCGGGTCTTTTCCTTCTGACGCACAATCCAATTCCCCACGCGAGCCAGTTCTGGTGCGACCTGCCGAAGCCAGTTGGTGTCTCGCGTAAGTTGCCAGTGCTCGCCCAGCGTCCAGACATGCCAGCCAGTGCCGAAAGTGGTGTAACCCGTCGTCAGGAATCCGTTCGTGTTGTAGCGGTGGATGAAGTAGTCAAGACCGCGTTGGCTGAAGTCGGCGTGGCCAAGGAAATCCATGCCGCGAATGACGGAATGCGCCTCGCTCTCAAGCGGCCCGTAGGACATGGCGGCTATCCACGGTGCAATCCGCGCGCCACCGTCCTCGTTGCGCGCGGCGATTAGGCACCGAACCTGTGAAGATCGGATCAGGTTGTTGAGCAGAACATCCGGTGTTTCGATCCGCGCAGCGGTCGCCAGCTCGGCAGTCCAGTACTCTTCAACGCGATTTCGAAGCGTCTCCGGCTCCGGCAACGAATCGAAGTCCGCCCCGTCCGGCGCGAGTAGGACAGTCAGATCGGCGGTGCCATTCGGCGGGAGGACCGCCGTCGCCGTGATTGTGCCGCCATCAGTCGCCGTTTCAATTGGCGCGGCTGAATTTGGAACAACCCGTCCGATCACCCTGTCGCCCGCGAGAATGGAGTAACCGCGACTCTCGGGCCGGAGTTGAGCTTGCTTGCTGGCCCTTTCGCGTGCCAGAAAGTCGAGCGCGACCCGGGAGCGAATCTCAACTGGCGCATCGTTGCTGAGTGCGAACTCGGCAACCAAAACCGAAGGACGATTGAAACGGCCTGGACGCCCGCCTGCCTCAAGTTCATCCCGGGGAGCAACAAACGTCTTTTGCCTGAGAGTGACCTGCCCATCGGTTCTCACAACCACGGGCACGGGAAGCCAGCCCCCGTCCAGATGCCGCTCCTGAAACACCGGGTTCTCGCCAAACCTCACCTTCATCACGCCGGCCGTGCCGTACCAGTCCGCCTCTGGCGGTGTAGTCTCCAAGTGGACGCGCACATCGCCGTCGCGATCGCACACGTACTTGGTGTTATCGCATGAGAGGGAGAGCATGACCGGCCCCTGGTTCTGCGCCGGGCGATGGGTCCGACTAAGGGCGCGTTCGAGCGTCTGATCAGGCATTGCACGGACTTGGGCAAGGAGGGTCTGTTTCGGCTCTATTCGTTTCTTGTGCTCCTCAAGGCGAGCGGGGCGATCGGCCCTACATAGCAGCAGCCCCGAATCAGGAACGTACACGCATCCCTCGGCCAGTATGTCTTCGACCGCGACACTGACGATGCGATTGCCGTCCCGAACGCGCAGAACCGTCACATCGGACCGGAGCGATGAACGCTGGTTGTGCCGCAGAGAGAATGCGGTTGGACCGCAGCCGTGGAGACGACCACTGGCTGGCTCCAGCAACACGCCATCGACAACACTCAGCTCCACCTCTGAAGAGCCATGACGCGCCTGATCGGCTCGTCCTGACTCCGTCCCCGCCCGCTCACGCTCAATTGTGAACGCTGTCGTTGTCCAGCGCGACCGCGTGAAAGCCGACAGCCGGCGCAGGACCACGCGCGACGTTGCGGCCGGGAATTTCCAGCGAACCTTCCAGGTGCGCAGCAAATCGCCTCGCGGCGAGCGCGGCTCGGGGTCGAACACAAGGACTGAGTTCTCGGAACCGATCCGGCCGCAGAGCTTCTCCCACTTGCCCTGCCACAATGACTCGCCAAACCAAGCCTCCACCTCCACGGCCGCCGCATCGGGAACCGACGAACGGCTCGCAAACTCGACTGCCAGTCGCCCAATTGCCCTGCGATTGAGCCATTCAAGTCCAATACAACACAGGCCGTTTTGAGCAACGGGAACCTCGATTGTGCCATCGCGCCGCCTCTTCAAATCCTTGTCCAGCCACAGATCGCCGGCGGGAAACTCCTCGGTCCGCTCCGCCCTAGTGCCGTGTTGGCGGTCGGGATTCGAGAGTATCAAACGCGCGAACGGCGCGACGTCCACCCGCTGCACGGATTCCCTTGCCACCGCGGTGGGCGACCGGGTCAAACGCGCGTCCGCCCAGTTGGCCATGTCGCATGTGATGCCGTCGCCGGCGTCGTGCGCCTCCAGACGCAACTCCAATGCCCCTGAAAGAGAGACGCGGACGTTCCGAGGGGAATCGCCGGCGCGCACAACGCCACTGTCGAAACGCTTTTCTCCGTCCACAACCACTCGAAAGACGACGCTCCCCCCGCCTCCGCACGGCTGCAGTCCAACGACTGCGTCGAACCATTCGTACTCTCCGTCAAGCAAGACTGCGATTGCGCCGCTGGCATGGTGTCCGAGCCCTTTGCGAAAGCTTCGGTTACCGATTTCCAGCGGTGCTCCGGATTGTCCTGGGGCGTGGGCTGCAACGTCGATGCCAAGCGCGCCCCATGCCTGATCGGTGGCCAGCCAGCGTTCTGGCATATCGCTGAGCCACTCAAACCCAAACGCGATCGAATCGGTGGTTTCGCCTGCATCTCCGACCGTCGCCAGAATCACAAGCGCCGCGAAGACCAATTGCCCGAGGTGTCTTGTCCGACGACCGCGACGGGGGATGCGACCGTTGTCTGAATAGTCAGCTCTCATGTGACGCACGAGCACGGTCTAGTGGAAGCGATTTGGATCACAAACGCAAGACCCGTGGCAGCCGGACTGCGTGCCGTTTCGCCCATCCGCGCCATCGCGGATTCAGCCCGATGCTTGCCGGTCCATTGACGGTGTGGGTCAGCGGAGCTAGTTTTCAACAAACCATGCAGGATTCGGTCCAAGTCAAATCGCGGCCCGGCGAGGAACGCCCCAGGGCCGCGCTCACGCCCGCGCGAGTCCAGGAACTGGCCAGAGAGATTCGATCGCTCAAGCAGCAGCTCAACGCCACAATACTCGCGCACACTTATCAGGTGCCCGAGATTCAGGACGTGGCGGATCACGTGGGCGACTCGCTCGGACTCTCGCAACAGGCAGCGAGGACAAGAGCTGACGTTATCGTCTTTTGCGGCGTTCACTTCATGGCGGAGACGGCCAAGATTCTCAATCCGACGAGGGTTGTTGTGTTGCCCGACAAGGAAGCCGGCTGCTCGCTGGAGCAAAGCTGTCCGGCCGACAAGTTGCGGGCTTTACAGGCCACAAATCCGCGCTTTTACACGATCGCCTACATAAACTGCGGTGCCGCGGTGAAGACGTTGAGCGACGTGATCTGTACCAGCGGTAACGCCGTGCAGATCGTGAACGCCGCCCCGCGCGATTGCGACCTCTTGTTTGTGCCCGACGAAAACCTGGGCGCCTGGGTTTCGGAGCTGACGGGTCGCGACATGACCTTGTGGCCGGGCAACTGCTATGCGCACGTCGAGTTTCAGTCCAGGGGCATTCTGAGTTTGCGCGAGCGTTATCCCGACGCGAAAGTGGTGGCGCACCCCGAGTGCTTGCGCGAAGTGCGTGACTTGGCGGACGAAGTATGCTCGACGGAGAACATGATCGCATACTGCAACGGCAGCCGGGCGATGAGGTTCGTTATCGTGACCGAGTCCGGGATGCTGCACCGGCTCAGAAAAGAGTGTCCCGGCAAGGAGTTTCTGAGTCCGCCTATTTACGATCCGATGCGGATGCCCACCGACAAGTGCCGCTGCAGCGAGTGCAAGTTCATGAAGTTGAACACGCTCGAAAAGGTGCGGAACTGCATGGCCAACCTCAGTCCGCAAATCGAGTTGAGCCACGAGACCATCGACCGAGCTCGCCTGCCGATCGAGCGGATGTTGGGAATATCGGCGCGGCCAGGTTGAACCCGATGCGAGAGTCTGATGTCTTAGGGCTTCACGACGAAACCCGCCTGCGTCACGCTTCACGTTGACAAGACCGACACCCTTCGCAAGACTCTTCGTCCATGGCCAAGCCGGCATTAGGTCGCGGCTTGGGCGCCCTGCTAGGCAGTGCTTCAACTGCCGGGACGATCGGTTCCGCGCCCATCGCTGACGACTCCGCGAGCACGCCCATCCCGGACAAAGGAGAGCGGGTCGAGCTTGTGTCGTTGAGTCGGATTCGGCCCTGTCCGTTCCAGCCGCGCAAGGATTTCCCAGAGGAGGCGCTTCGGGAATTGGCCGACTCGATTCGCGCTCGGGGGATCGTGCAGCCATTGATCGTACGCGCTCGGGCGGACCACTACGAGCTGATCGCGGGCGAGCGCCGTTGGCGGGCGGCGCAACTTGCTGGTGTGGGCGAAGTGCCGGTTCTGGTGAGGGAGGCCGATGATACCGCGGCGCTCGAGATGGCGCTGATCGAAAACCTCCAACGCGAGAACCTGAATCCCATCGAGGAAGCGCAGGGCTACCAACAACTGGTTGACATCTTCGAGCTTAGGCAGGAGGACGTCGGAGCCAAGGTCGGCAAAAGCCGCGTGGCGGTCGCCAACGCTCTGCGTTTGCTCAAACTGCCTTTGGACGTGCAGGCCTACGTCAGGAACGGGCATATCAGCGTGGGCCACGCGAAGGTTATCTTGAGTCTGGGCGGCCCGGAAGAGCAACGGCTGGTCGCCACGCGGGTGATTCGCGAGAATCTGAATGTGCGGCAGACCGAGGAACTGGTTGGCAGGTTTCTGGCGCGGGACCGCGAGATGCCAGGAGAATCCGCCAAGTCGGCTGGGGTGGTCGAGCTGCGCGATGTTCACGTGGTCGCGCTCGAAAGCAAACTGCGTGAAAAACTCGGCACCAAGGTGCGCCTCCGTTACCGCCGAGGCAAGGGCGTGCTTGAGATTCGGTTCTTTACCGACGATGACCTGCAGCGCGTCCTGCAGGTTGTTGGGGTGGCGCCGGATTGATCAACGCCGCCGCGCCGGGTTTCAAGAAGACATCCGACTCAGAATGGAAAACCAAAGCATATGATAATCACTCAAACACACCGAAACGAATGTGCCAAGAAACTGCGTGCCGGCGCCAGCCGCGCCGTCCAGTTCCGCGCGTTCATAGGTCTCGATGGTTTCGTCGACGACATCCTGCACGTGGTTGACACGCGCCAGGACGCCGAACATTTCACTCGTCTGAACCGGATGGAGCAGTGGGGTGATCGCATCGCCAAGGCCGCCGACAAGAGCACCAACATCGAGCTTGTAAGCCAAACGACCAAACTCGGCGGCAACGGCCCAATCATGGCGAACGCTCTTGCCAGCTTTGGCCTGAAGATCACCTATCTGGGTATTCTCGGCTATCCCAACCTGCACCCTGTCTTCGCGGAGTTCGCGAAGCGCGCTGAGGTCTATTCGATCGCGGAGCCGGGTTACACGGACGCCGTCGAGTTCGAGAATGGCAAGGTGATGCTCGGCAAACACAAGTCGCTCAAGGAAATGAAGTGGGAGAACATCGTGGCCCGATTCGGGCGCGACAAATTCGCTGACAAATTCGGAGCGGCCGACCTCGTCGGTTTTGTCAACTGGACGATGCTCACCTACATGAGCGACATATGGGAATCCGTACTCAAGGAGATATGCCCTGGTGTCAAAGGTCCTCGCCGGAAGCTGTTCGTCGATCTGGCTGACCCCGAGAAACGCACGGGCGATGACATCAGCCGCGCTCTGAACCTCATCGTCCAGTTCGAACGGTATTTCGACGTCACCCTGGGTCTCAATCAAAAGGAAGCGAGCGAGGTGGGTAAGAGGGCGCTGCGTCTGAACGTTTCTGACCAATCCCCGGATGGCCTTTGCCAACTGGGCATGGAAATCCAAAAACGCGTTCCGGTCCAGACGGTCCTGATCCATCCAGTGCCCTACGCGCTTGCGGTTTCGGGCGGCAAATTGTCCATCACACAGGGTCCGGTGACTGACAAGCCGCTGATCACTACTGGCGCGGGCGATCATTTCAACTCCGGTTTTTGCGTGGGCAAGCTGCTCGGCTTGGAGAATCTGGACTGCCTCCTTGCCGGCGTGACGTGCAGCGGCTACTATGTGCGTAATGGGAAAAGTCCGAACATAGCCGAACTGGCAACGATGCTCGAGGACGCCAACACAAAGTACTGAGCTGTATTAATGATACTGGAATGATACTTGAAATCGTCAGGTACGGTCACCCCGCTCTGCGGAAGATCGGCGCCCCAATCCAAGCTGTCACGCCTGAAATCGAGAAGTTCGCGGCGGACATGGTTGAAACCATGGAAGCGGCGCACGGGGTTGGACTGGCCGCCCAGCAGGTGGATCGCTCGCTCCAATTGTTCGTGATCGATGTCCGCGACGTCAAAGACCGCCCTTCCTGGCTCGAAAAGGACGGCCACCGCACGGACGTGGACAGTCTCATGCCCCTGGTGCTCATCAATCCCAGCATCAAACCTGGAGGTAAGCTTGAAACCGGCCCCGAAGGTTGTCTGAGTTTCCCTGAAATCTTCGCCGAAATCACCAGGCCTGAGGCAACCATCGTCGCGGCGTTGAACGAAAAAGGCCAGCCCATTTCCTTCCGGTGCGGCGGGCTTCTTGCCCGCGCCATCCAGCATGAATACGATCACTTGCGCGGCGTTCTATTCATCGACCGAATGCCGGCTGAACTGAAGCGCGATCTCCAACCGCAATTGGACGCGCTTCTGGCTGAAACACGAGAGGCGCGTGGATTGGCGCGGCGTCTGGTCTGATCGGCAGTCCGGAGGAAGCGTCGGGATCCACCTCGTCGATGCGCATCGGGCCATGAACGCAGCGCGGCGCGGCCGAAGAAAGCGCTGGTCTTGCACGGGAATGCACCAGATGAGTCAGCGACAACATGCCGACGTGCCGGGCCCGCCTGAGCCGATCCCTCCACTCCCGGCTAGCGCCGCGGCGCGCTTGGAGAAGCACCTGAAGCTTGTCGAGACATTGGCTGGCAGTCTCGTCGGTTACCCTTGCAGCCAGGACTACGCCTATCCCGAGATCGCGCCCTTTCTACGGTTCTCGCTCAACAACGTGGGCGACCCGTTCGGCGAATCGTTCTACCGAGAAAACACCTTCCCTTTCGAACGCGAGGTTGTGGATTTTTTCCAGCAGCACCTGCGAGGGCCACCGGACGAAACCTGGGGCTACATGACGGCGGGCGGAACGGAAGGCAACCTCTACGGGCTGTATGTGGCTCGCGAGCTGTTTCCAGACGGAGTCGTCTACTACTCCGAGCACACGCACTATTCAGTTGCCAAGGTGGTGCGCGTTCTCGGGGCGCGCAGCATCATGATCCGGGGCCAAGAGAATGGAGAGATAGACTACGAGGACCTTCACGAGACGTTGAAGCTGCACCGGGACGTGCCGCCGATCATTCTCGCCAACATCGGCACGACCATGCACGGCGCCGTGGACGATCTGGCGCGCATCCGCGCTTCGCTGGAGGACTTGGCGATTGCTCGGCACTACATTCACGCTGACGCCGCACTGTCCGGGATGATCCTGCCGTGGGTCGATGAGCCGCAGCCATTCGGATTCGACGCGGGTGTGGACTCTATCGCTGTTTCGGGGCACAAGTTTATCGGGTCGCCCATGCCGTGTGGCGTTGTGCTGGCGCGTCGCCGCCACGTGGATCGCGTGGCCCGCAGCGTCGAGTACGTTGGATGCATGGACACGACGATCGCGGGAAGCCGCAACGCAATAAGCCCGCTCATACTCTGGTGCGCTATCCAGCGCCGCGGCGCCGATGGATTCCGCCGCAGGGCATTGCGTTCCTTGGCGATGGCTGACTACGCGATCTCGCGATTTGCCGCCGCCGGTATCAGGTCATGGCGCCACCGCAATTCGATCACGGTGGTCTTTCCGCGGCCGGCCGACTTGGTCATTTCACGTTGGCAGATGGCGCCTAACCGTCAGATCGCTCACTTGATCACGATGCCGCACGTCACGCGTGAAATGGTCGACCGCGTCGTGTCTGACGTCGCGGCCTTCAAAAACTGCCCGAAGGGAAAGAAGACATGAAACAGATTACTGTTGTCACGCGGCCGGACCGGCCTGGGACATTGGCGGATATTGCCGAGTGCCTGGCCGCTCGCGGAATCAATATTGTCGATATTGAGGCGGTCGACGACCACGCGCATGGCGTGGTTATTCTGCAGGCGGAACCCTATGACGAAGCCCTCCGCGCGCTAGCCGACAGCGGCTACGCCGCGGTCAGCGAGGAGGTCCTGGTCATTCGGATCAAAGATGAACCCGGCGCCCTCGCTCTTGTGGCGGCAAGGTTCAGCGAGCCAAGCATCAACATCACCGCCATGCGAATCCTCAGGCGCGATGCTGGCTGGACCAGCGTGGTCTTGTCCACGAGCGACAACAAGCGAGCGCGGACTTTGCTGGCTGACTGTCTGGCGAGTTAGCGAAAGGGTGTCCCGATCTCACCCTAGTCGAAACGAGATGCGCGCGATCCGTTGTCGGCCAAAGCTGTGTTGAAGACGGGCCAGGATTTCCCCGCGGCGGTATCGCACTATCTCGTCCAGCCACACGCTGCTGTCCACCGTCACGAACAACGTGCCGTTGCGCAGGCCCCTTGGCTGAGCATGCGCAACAACGGACGGGTCGATCATGTGATTCCACACCTTCGCCACCTCGGTCTCGGTTTGCCGACGATCCAAACCAAGCTTCTGAGCGACGGCAGGAATGAGTTCCGCGGCTGACTTGGTGTTGGAAGCGCGCGCGCGTTCCAGCGGTCCGAGGTCCACTCCGCGCCATTGAGCCAGCACCCGATCGCGCGGGGACTGCGCGACTGAGCGGGAGCGGGGCTGGCGGCGTGGGTAGTAGTCGCTCATGACGCCAGTGGCGTTTGACCGCGGGGCGATTTCAGGCGGTGGCGGGGTGCGACAGTCGCTCGTCGAGCACCAGCACGCCATGCGGTGGGAGGTCGTAGTTGCCGGTGAACGTGTTGCCGGTGAGATAATCGTGCATTGGCTTGTAGAAAGTAACGCGGACCGGCGAACTCTGGTGGTTCAGGAGGAAGTAGATTTTGGCGTCGTCCTTCTGCCGCATGCTGACTTCCACGGTATCCGGCACTTTCATGAGAGGAAAGAGGTTGCACATCTGTCGCAGCCACGCGACAAGGTCGTAATAGAAGGGCTGTTTGGACATCGTGCCGATGTAGATGGCGCGTCCGAGCCCGTAGTTGTTGACGGTCATGGCGGGCCGTCCCGCGTAGAAATCGCGCGTGTATGTCGCTAGCACTTGGCATTCCTTGGGCTCGATCAAGTCGCACCAGATGCGCCCGGAATGAGCGTGCGTGGCCGGAAAGGCGCCCTTGAACAACAGGTGGTTCTCCTCCTCAGGCGGAATCGGGTCGAACTCCTGCACCTCCAGACCAAACAGGTCAGTCAGATCGTGCGGGAACCCGGTGTCAGGGGCGATGTCGTGTTCGTCCACCAGTCCCGTGTTAAACGTCCCGACCAACGTGCCGCCGTTCTGGACGTAGAGCTTGAGCAAGTCGGCCTCGCCGCCGGCCAGAAGGTGAAGAGAAGGCGCGAACACGATCTTGTAGGGTGAAAGTTCCTCGGTGGGACGCGCGAAATCCACGGGCATGTTCAGGTCGTGGAGCGCGTTATAAAAGAGCATGATGTGATCGCGCAGCTTGAAGTGCACGGTATGTTGCTGCGGCTGTTGGAGCTTCCATGAGTTCTCGTGACTGATAAGAATGCAGGTCTCCGCGACGACCTTGGTATCACGCAAGACCGGCCCAAGGAGCTTCATTTCTTCGCCGATCTGACTTATTTCGCGGTAGACTCGATTGTCGCCGCGCCCGTCATGGGTCAACACGGCCCCGTAGAACTTTTCAGACCCTATCCGTGGAGAGCGCCAGAAGAAATAGAAGACCGCCGTGGCACCACG